>NZ_JBEQZJ010000022.1:0-70403 GCF_045223415.1 Hoskinsella mucinilytica
AAAAAAAGCATATCTCATTTCAGAAATATGCTCTATCACCTTTATTCTAAGTTTTTTCCATTGGTCGCAATAACATTTTTATACCAATAAAAGGAATCTTTTCTATAACGTTTGCATTCTTTTACATCATCATCACTACGATCTACGTAGATAAATCCATATCGTTTGGCAATACCATTGCTTGTGGATAATAGATCAAATGCAGACCATGGATTATAAGAAATCATTTGTACTCCGTTTTCAATCGCTGCCTTCATAGCCTTAATATGCTCTCGAATATATGCGATACGATAAGGATCATGAATACTACCATCCTTTTCCAATACATCATAAGCACCAAAGCCATTTTCACAAATCATCATCGGTTTATGATATCGATCGTTGATATCCTCTAACACATATTGTAATCCCATAGGATCGATTGGCATAGAGAAATCAGTTGCACCGATAAATTCATTTTCACAGCCTTCAAATAAATCCGGCTGAATTTCATAGGTAACATGTCCTCCCTTTCCAATCTTATTGTTTTGTTTAGAACGTCTTGCGGCACCCGGAGTAGCTGCCTTCACACAAGCACTCTGATAATAATTGATACCAAGGAAATCAAAGCACTTTGCGCCTTGTTTCATGATTTCCATATCACCCTCTTGAATCTCAAACTCTAATCCTTGGCGTTTTAAATAAGCCATGATAGAGTCGGTATAAATACCTTTGAAATATGCATCCATATAGAAATAATTTTTAAAGGCATTGGCATTTTTAGCGGCTAAAACATCCTTTGGATCACAAGTATGTGGATAATAAGGAGCCATATCCAACGCTGCCCCACATTGACCATCTTTTACGATTTCATGTACCGCAATCGCAGCTTTGGCATGTGCTAGATTCATATAATGATTGGCTTGATAACGGAATTTCGGATTGAATTTATCCTCCATGGAAATCTTATTTTTGCGATCGATATAGTTTACTACAATACTTTGTTCATTGATGGTTAACCAATAGCGTACCTTATCTTTATATTCATTCAAAATAAAACGTGCATAATATTCAAAATCATCTATGATCTGACGATTTGCCCAACCGCCATATCGTTCAACCAACGCCATAGGTAGATCATAATGCCACATCGTGACGATTGGTTCAATGTTATGTGCTTTTAATTCATCAATGAGATTATGATAAAATGCAACACCTTTTGGATTTGGCTCTCCTACACCATCCGGCAATACTCTTGACCAGTTGATAGAAAAGCGATAAGAAGTAAATCCCATTTCTGCCATCAAGGCAACATCTTCTTTATAGTGATGATAATGATCACTTGTCACACTTGCATCTGCATAGCCATACTCGTCATGTATTTCACGATTGATGACGTCTTGTTGATTATCCTTCTTTCCATCCTCTGATGCAGCACCTTCACATTGATATGCGCTTGTTGCTGCGCCCCATAAAAACCCTTCCGGGAAACTAGTTACATATTCCATTTATTTTTTCCTCCAATCTTCGATTCATTTTCATCATCTGTTCCATGACACTTACCTCAGAAGCGATTGTCATCAAGGTATCTTGTGCATGAATAAACAATAAACATATTTCAATTTTATTGCCCCGAGCCTCATCTTGTATGACTTTTGTTTGCGCCAAATGCGCCTTTTTCACATACTCTTTTGCGGATAACAACAGCTCTTGTGCTTTTTCCTTATCTCCATCCAGTTCTGCCATCATTGCTTTCGTCGCAAGATTTCTCGCTTCTCCTGCATGTAAGATGATATCCATCGCTACATTAATTACTTTTTCGTCCATGTGGTTTTGATCCCCCTTATGAAAGTACAACTGGTTCTGTTTTGTAACCTACTTCTTTTTGTTCCTTTTTTGCTTCCATACGAAGTCTTTTTTCTTCTTCTTGTGCTTCTTCTTCTAGCGTGACCTTTTCAAACGTTTTAAAGAATGGATAATAAATCAAAATATCCAATGCCAATACTACAGCCCACCATAATACACCCATCATATCTCCTGTAAACATCACAGTTGAAATAGGTGCAGGAATGGTCGCAACCATCGCAAGCTCAATGGTAGGAATTGCCAATAAACCAAGCTTCATAACGATCCATACAATGGTCGCATTTACAAAGGTACAAATATACATCGGTAACATCAATACTGGATTAAACACCATAGGTGCTCCATATAAAACCGGTTCATTGATATTGAATATAGATGGTCCGATACATACTTTCCCTAACGTTTTTAAACGTTTGCTTTTTGAAGTCAGTAACAATAAATTAAATGCAAGCGTACATCCCATACCACCTAACACACATAATGCAATCCCATTACAAACCTCTGAAGTTGTTAGATTTGTCGCAACACCACCTGCCGCAACAATCGCAACATTAGCAGCCTGCGCAGGAATAAAGATTGCATTTCTCGGTCCTGACCATGTCCATCCGGAAATACCTAAAGAATAGAAGAAAACTGGTATGAAAATGACTAGTAAGAAGCCAGGATATGTTTGCGCAATCGCTTGTACCGGTTCAAAGATCAATAAAACGATAGGATATAAATCAACATCAAAATCGATGATCAAAATTTTCATCGTCAATATCGTAAGAAAGATCGGAATAATATTTTTGATCCATTCCTGTACAAACTCAGGAATCGTTTTATTATTCTTAAACAGCTTTAGTTTCGCAACCATATGAAACACAAATGCAACATATAATCCAACACAAATAGAAACAACGATACCGGTTGGCCCAAATCGATTCCATGTAACAGAATAAACACCATCCACTACGGTTCCTTTCATTGTTAGGATATACGCACAAATCCCTGTTAAACCACCTACAACTTGATACCCACGATGCTTTAAAGAACCCATCAATTGATATACCATCATAAAAGATACTAACAACGCCAATAGATTGAAGGTATACATTGTTACACTACTCAAGTCAGGTAAGAAATTCGGAAAGTACGGCTGAATGACATTATAGAAGAAAATGACACAGCCGGTTAAGATAAATGGAAGACATTTGACGATACCTGCGGAAAACCCGGATACCCAAGGTCGGTTCGTAAACCTTTGTACTGCTGGCGTCAATGAATTTTGAAGCCAGTTCATAAATTTTTTCATAAATTTTCACTCCTCTTATTTTTTCATTATGTTATTTACCCAATTGTTTTAATGCAAACTCTACAAGCCCTTCCCCATCAAGAGCGCCATAGATACTTTGTGGTATGACTGCGACAGGAATGTCATATGGCTCAGCGATTTCTTCAAATTCATCAAGATGACATTCATAATGAGGACCTAATAGTAACAGCTCATATTCTTCAATCACATCTTCAACAACGCTTTGACTTTTCGCATCAATGTTCATATCTGCTGCCTTCTGGTCTGCTGCCTTTTGTGCCCGTTGTGCTAGAAAACCAGAACTCATCCCTGCGCCACAGCATAATAAGATATTATATTTTGGCATATCGTCTGCCTCCTTTCCGATTACAGCTACATTATGCCGGAGAAATTATGATAAAAATAGTTCTGTGATTTCATAGTACCACGAATTTCCAAGTCTTTTTTTCATTAGACTGTGTTAGTATAATAGAGATGAAAAAACATAAGAATTATGTAGTTTATATTATAATAGGAGGTCACTAGGAATGGTAACAAAAAGAGATATCATTAAGTATCTAAACAATACCAATGGAGAACTTATCACATCAAAACAGATTGCATCCCATTTCAGTGTCACTCAAAGAACCATTCAAAATTATCTCAAGGAGATCAAAGAAGAATTTCAAGATTGTTTGGAAACAGGACAAAAAGGGATCAAAGTGGTAAAACAAATGGAAATAAAGGAAGATCACACGATTCCTTTGACTTTTGAAGAAAGAAAATCTTATATACTAAGAAAGCTTTTGGTTTCCCAACAGGCGATTGCCATAGAACAACTAGCTCAGGATTTATGTATATCTGAAATCACATTACAAAATGAAATCAAAAAAATCCGTAGAACACTTGAAACGTATGGTCTTTCTATGAAAACAAAAAATGATCATATCTTTATTGTTGGCTCCATTAAGGATAAAAAAGCACTTATGATCAAACTAATTTATGGCGAAGCAGAAAATTCCTTGGTCAGTTTATCTACCTTAAACGATATCTTTCAAAATTATGACGCAGAAAAAATCAGAGATATCCTTCTACAAAAGCTGAATGCTGTCCATTTCTTTATGGATGAATATTCATTGATCAATTTGTTATTACATATTTTAATTGCTATGGATCAATCACAATCCCTACAAACCCTTCATCATGAAGATATGAGTCAAGAATTCATTGATCTAAACCATCATTTTGTGTCTATCATCGATGGTGTATGCGAAAGTTTAGAAGCCTTATACCATGTCAAATTTACTTCCAGCAATCGCTATCAATTTACATTATTGTTAATGACTCGAGCCATCAGAAATAAAGAAATCGAAGGTATCGATCGTACAAAACTTTCTGTCAGTGATGAAATATTATCACTTGTACATTACATTATTGATGAAATCTATCGTATCTATGATATTGATTTAAACACGAATGAATTTATCATTGCTTTTTCCCTTCATATTAAAAATATGCTCATTCGTTTAAAAGAACAAATTTCTCTTCATAACCCTTTACTGTTCAATATCAAATCCACTTCCCCTTTTATCTATGACATTGCTGTACATATTTCCAATATCATTCACAAAATGCAACATGTAGAAGTGTATGATGATGAAATAGCCTATATCGCATTACACATCGGTGCCAGAATAGAGGAAATCAATAGCACCAGAGATAAATTAAAAGCGGTTCTTGTATGTCCACAATATTATTCCTATGCCAATCAACAGTTCAAAAAAATAGAAACCTACTTCCATGATGATATGTTGTTATCCTCAATCGTGACAAATCCTGTAGATTTCAATACATCAAAATGCGATATCATATTATCTACGATTCCTTTGTCTTGTACCCATAATACAGTCTTTATCTCTAATTTCTTCAACGAAACAGATAAAGAGCGTATCACTACTATGATCAAACACATTAAGCGATCAAAAGCAAAGGATAAAACCATTGATTTATTGAAAAAGCTCATTGATAAACGATTGTTTACGATAGATGCGAACTTTTCCGATAAAGAAGATGCTATTCGCTCCATGGCCGATCGCCTAATCGCAAAAGGCTTTGTCGGTGAAGAATTTATAGAAAAGGTATTTGATCGTGAAAATATATCTTCTACCAACTTTGGAATGCTCGCAGTTCCGCATCCCATTGATTATTATGCGAAAAAGACTGTAATAGAAATTGCTATTTTAAAACGCCCTGTTTCTTGGGGTACCTCCTCAGTAAAAATTATTTTTATGTTTTGTATCAATCAGCGTGACTTCTCAAGCTTTTCCGATGTATTCTCCTTTCTTGCAGGAACCTGTAGTGATGATTCTAACTTAGAATGCCTTGTTGCCTCTAAATCCTATGAAGCGTTTATGAAAAACATCATCGATCTATATCAATGATGTTTTTTGATATGTTACTAAAATCGTATCAAAGTTATATCAATCAGCTTCTTTCAATGCCTCGATCATACCGGAAGGATTGATTATTTTGGACAATGTATACTCTTTACCATCAAATTGAACCGTTGATTGATATCCTGTATCCATTGCAAGATTTAAAAATTCCTTTCCACTTAATTCAGGATCTGCCTGTAAACATAAAGCATACATTCCTGTAAGCCAAGGATATATCCTTCCTGAACCACCATTCGCTGAGAAAACATAATCATGGTCTGATAAATATCCGGCATAAGTCACATGATTAGTTGGTATATTTAAGATCTTTTCACCTGATTGATCAAAAGGATGCATACGCATTCCTGTAGCGAACGTATAACTACGATAATCATCCAGATCTTTGCTCATATCTCTATCTAAATCATATAATGTGATACCATAGTCTTTTTCTAAATATGGTGTAATTACAAAGACGCCCTTTTCTTTTGCTTGTTGTATGGTTTCAATGATTTCTTGATAGTTTTCTGAATCTTCTGTAACCTGATAACCAATAGAAATAACCTTGATTTTATCATTTTCATCTAAAACTTCATTATACTCTAATACTCTTTTTATTCCATCGATAAAAAAGGAATCATCTAAATAAACTTTTCCATCTTTCATCTTCATAGTGGAAACGGAAATATAATATACTTTCGCATCTGGTGCTATACCATTGTCTTTCCCAACAGCTATACTAGTCATTCCAACTCCATTCATAGAAGCGATGCCACTATGACTATCGATTAATTCATAAAGTTTCATATTATCTTTGATAGACTCATGAGTCAAAAGTAATGGTTGATCGATGATCGCAATCGTTACACCTTTCCCTGTAATACCTTGTTCATGAAGCTTTTTTATACCTAATCCTGGATTCTTGCCCTTTTCCATAAGATCGATTGGATCAAATCCTTCTGGCAATTCTTTAGGAAAAACTGTATTGGAATCAAACATGGAATCAAATACATCGTTGTTGTTTGATAAATCAAATGAACTTATATCTTTATTCGTTAGATCCCATGAACTCCATGGCTTATCTTTTTTTGAGAATTTAGGAAGCTCTTTACATACTTCAATCGGCATTTCAGGACTCTTGGTTTCCTCTACCAACGCTCCTGTTTTGATTTTATCATTTTCTACCAACTTCGTTATGAGTCCTTCATCACCATTTTGCTTATTAGATACACATCCTACCAAACTAAAACAAACGGCTAATAATAAAAACTTTTTTATTCTTTTCATGACCCATCCTCCTCTCATGGTATCATTATAAAATCATTCTATGATTATATGATTTATATTTTACTTTGTTATAGATTTATCTATTTATAGTATGTAGCGTAAATCATGAAATGTCAACATAACCTATCACTTTTATATCATAATCTAATATAGAGATAAGAAAAGCACCGTTTTCATCAAAGAAACAGTGCCTATCGTTTATAATAAATATGTTGTTATAAATGTCGCAATTCCATCATGATCATTGTCATCCGTAATATAATCCGCAACACTTTTTGTTAATTCACTACCATTTTCCATTACCACACCAATTCCGGCATTTTGTGTCATATCATGGTCATTATCGGCATCTCCAAAGGTACATAAGTTTTCCATAGACCAACCATGCAATTCCATGATTTCTGTTAATCCTAATGTTTTAGAAACTCTGGGATCCATATATTCATATAACACGCTCGCAGTAATCAATCCCGCAGATTTATAATGTTCATTATGGAATGTTTTACTACGCTCTAATACAGTATCCATATAATCAGGTTCAAATACCAGCATCACCTTAGGTTTCGGTTCTTCAAGAAACTCGTCAAAATCAACGATACGATATGGAATACCATCTGCTTTCGATAACATCTTAATCAATGCATCTTCTTTCGGCGCAAATAACAATCCTTGATATGGTATCGCAAAGTTTACCTCAAGATCCTCATAATGTTTTATGATATCTTTGATAAATCTTCCTTCTAATGGATAATTGGAACGATCCACTTGAAGCGTTCCATCATAAACTTCTGATCCACCGCTTCCCACAATGGCATCTACCAATCCTTCGATTCCCCATTCCTTGAGTTGATCCTTAACACTTGGTACATCTCTACCTGTACATAAACCAAATAAAATTCCTTTTTCTCTTAATTTTTTTATCGCTTCCACTGTATTATGTGAAACAACACCTTGATTGGTTAATAACGTACCATCTACATCGCACATAACTGCTTTGATTTCTTTACCATCCAACACGTAAAACATCCTCCTTTTTCTTGCAGGGTAATCGTAACCTATTTCAAAAGAAGATACAATCATTCTATCATTCAAACCGATGAAACTTTCGTACAATCATACAAAAGAAAACCATCTTGGTTTGTATTACTCGTTTTTGGGACATGTATACCGGTTTAAGCCAACCGTATGCTTACCATATTCAATAGCTTCAACCGGGCAGCGACAGATACAAGCCATACAATGTGTACAATCCTTTCCCCATATTGGTTTACCATCCGCTAGTTTTATGTTGTGTAATGGACAAACACTTTCACATTGACCACAGCTCACACAATTCTCTTTTACATAAAACTTATCTGCCTTAACCAATAAAGCGTAAAATAAAGGATTGATCACCCGGCTTTGTATTTTGCTTTTGAGACTGATCGGTTGCATCGGTATGCTACTACCATGATCGATCCACTCCGCAACTTTGGCTAGTTTTCTATCTGCCACTTCTATCATTTTTAGTGCTTCTTTTTTATCTGGTGCTGAATAAAGCGCAATATAATTTTCAGGCATCATGATCTCTGCACAACCTTGGTAATCATATCCTAGATCAGTACATAAGCGCTGCAAGCTTGCTTGGGCATTTCCGATGGCACCACCGCATGTCATCACAAAATAAACTTTCTGATTTCCACTTAATGTAGTTTTACGTAACCATTGTTCAACAATGCGTGGTATCCGCCATGCATACGTTGGTACAACGATTACCCATGGCCTTTGAGAAGTTAGTTCTTGTGTATCTTGAGTGCGTATCTTGTGAAATAGATTGAAACAGTCATCATTTATTTTGTGAGCTATTTGATGTGCTGCATGCTCACTATTACCGGTTCCTGAAAAATATAAAATCATCTTTTATCATCCTTTCTCTTGTTATCACCAATGTGTAGAACACCCTCATAAATCAGTGTCATTAAATTTAAAAGACTTTTCCACTGCGTTTCATTCGCATTGATATAATAAAAATTCATCGTTCCTTCTTTACGCATATTGACGATACCGGCTTCTTTTAGGATCTGTAAATGATGTGAAACCGAAGGTCTTGTTAAATGTGTTTTTTTCGCAATTTCACCAACTCGTATCCCATTTAAATCACTTTCCAAAAGCACTAGTATAATCAATTGACGCACTTCATCACCGATTGCAGTAAATGCTTTTCGATGGTTTTTAAATCCTTCGGTAATCATGAAAAGACGAGTAGAACAATCTATTTTATCTTGCATAACATAGCCTCCTAGTAAACTTTTACTTTCAGTGGTTCACGTCTGGGTGAACGTCGATAGGTAACTTTAGGATAACCCAATACTAAAGTTACAGCAACCTGTTTCCTTTTTAAACCTAGCATTTTTCTTAACTTATGGGACATTTTTAAAACCATTGTGAAATAACCACTGAATAAAACACCCAGACCATTTGCTTCCGCTACAAATTCCATATTCTGTGCCGCAAGATGTGCATTGATTGCATCATTCGCCGAGATGATGATGACCTTTCGTGCTTGGAAAAAGAAGAAGTCATCAGTAATTTCATTGCGCCTTGCCAAAGCACTAAAACAATTGATCATTGGTTTTATTCTGCGCAATAAACGAACAGCTATTGCTTCTATTTCTTGTATTTTTTGATCTAACACAACAAAAGATACATCTTGTGCATTCTTGCTTGTATGCGTTAATCTTCCGGCTTCAAGTATTTGATTCATGACAGATGCAGGAATGTCTTGGTTTTTGAATTGACGAATCGTTCTTCTGAAACGAATGACCTCTACTATCTGATGAGGATCAAGAACAGGTAGTGTTGATTGATGTATTGGCTCACTTTCATAACCACTGATCATGATTGCTGATTTAGGACAAACAGCCTCACAATGTCCGCAGAAGATGCAATCCTGAGAAATCATTTGTGCTTTGCCATTCGTTAGTTTTATATTGTGTGTTGGACAATCTTTGATGCATTGGGAACAACCGACACAATTTTGATGGATCATAATCTTATGTTTGTTCATCGTAATCCTTCTTTCGTTAACTTACATAAACCATTATATCATTTACTGCTGATTATGTTTGATTCGTAAAGAAAGTCGTTACCATTCATAGAAAGAAGTGTAAAACAAAAGACCGCTTAGCGGTCTTTGATCTATATTAAATGATAAGTTTCTAACAATTCTTCAATGACGGTTCCCTGAATCTTCTTCATACCTTTTTTCTCTATCCATTTTATGAGCCATGGTACTTCGATTTCAGATAATTTCTTACCATCCATCATTTTATACGTACTATCTAATAAAACTCGAACATCATAACAAGAATTAAATACTTCAGGTACACCTCGATCAACATCAAGTAACGTATAAACAGCTTCCATAGCGGTTCTTACAGAATATTCTGTAGTAAATACCGTATCTCTTAACGTATCCGCAAACTGACCGATAAAGGCAAAGTTCACACATCCATCAGGTACTACCTTTGGTCGATCTCCTTTGGTTCTTGGCATAAAGAAGGCAGTAATATAAGGCATCATACAAGGAATGCAACGTGCAGAGTTTACTGCCATATCATGAATTTCTTCTTCTGGAACACCTACATGATAAAGCCATTCTTCTGTAATCTCGATCCCTGTACATTCCTTCATTGGTTTTTTTACATAATTCCCTGGTACATCACCAAATAAACCATAGAACCATACGACCAATTGATCTTTTGGCTGATCTTTAAAATGAGGTTGACGATTGATTGTCCAGCTTAATAACCAATTAGAATCCTTTGCCGTTACGATACCACCTGTGGTTACTTTTCCCGCAAATGGATCACGTTTACATATCTTCTGTAAATATGGTGGAATCCTATCATCTAAGGTCGTTATGGTCGCAGATTCCCAATACGTTTTATCTGTATCTGTACAGAATTTATCTGGGTGACCAAAGCAAGCATCCTGTGCAGCAATGTTTCTCCATAATTTCCAACATCCACCTTCGTCA
Organism: Hoskinsella mucinilytica; assembly: GCF_045223415.1. Taxonomy (NCBI): domain Bacteria; kingdom Bacillati; phylum Bacillota; class Erysipelotrichia; order Erysipelotrichales; family Erysipelotrichaceae; genus Hoskinsella; species Hoskinsella mucinilytica. The sequence goes on from NZ_JBEQZJ010000022.1 coordinate 10,859, forward strand.
CGATTAAATTCAGGAACTTGATCTTGATCACCAAGACTTGAATTTTCAGTACAGCTTCCATTGGTCACAAATACCAAATCATCTTCAATCAAATCAATGGTTTCTTCTTTCCCATTATGGATACAAATAATTTGTTTTGCGACTTTTTTCTCTTTTGTAATATCAAAGATTACATTTGTGACCTTAGTATCATATTGGAAATGTACATGATGATCCTCTAAATATTTGATCATAGGAAGAATCAAAGATTCATATTGATTATATTTGGTGAACTTCAAAGCAGAAAAATCCGGAAGTCCTCCAATATGATGAATAAAACGTTGAATATAAAGTTTCATTTCTAATGCACTGTGCCATTGTTCAAATGCAAACATAGTTCTCCAGTACAGCCAGAAATTACTTTTGAAAAACTCTTCGGTAAATACATCATCGATTGTTTTATCATATAAATCTTCATCTTTTGTGAAGAATAAATGCATAATTTCCATTGCTGCCTTATCACTTAGCGCAAATTTTCCATCAGTATGTGCATCTTCTCCTCGATTGACGGTTGCCCTCATCAAGGAATAATTAGGATCGGCTTTATTCAACCAATAATATTCATCTAAGACAGATACGCCTTCTGTTTCAATGGAAGGAATAGAACGGAAAAGATCCCATAAGCATTCAAAGTGATTTTCCATTTCTCTTCCACCACGAATGATAAAACCTTTGGTTGGGTCCTTGATACCATCACAAGCTCCACCGGCAATCTTCATTTCTTCTAGAATATGAATATGTTCTCCTTTCATCTGTCCATCACGAATAAGAAAACATGCAGCGGATAAACTCGCAAGACCAGATCCTACCAAATACGCTGATTTACGATCAACACCTTCAGGCTTTAAAGGTCTAGCAAAAGCTTCATAATTACCATTACTATAATACATATCAATTACCTCCATTTATTTGACACCTATAGGATAATGCGAATTTCATCACTTCACCATAGACATCCAAAAGAGCCTGTCAAAACTTTAGACACGAGGCTCTATCTGTATAAATTGATAGTTTATATGATAAGCATTAGTTCATGCGAAATTTGGAAGTTTAGATCATTTTGATATAGATTTTCTTATTTCTTCTCTTTTATCTTTTAGCTCTATTAATCGATCTAATCCTTTTGATATATTATTGTTTTGAAGCTCCTCATAATCTGATGACTTCAGATTGTCTAGTATACTGTTTTTTTCAATTTCATTGATCTTAAAATCTATCATATCATTTGATATCATATTTTCTGTAGTTATTTGATTCCCATTTAATGTGAAATAATCATCTTCCTCAAGATTATATTTACCATAAAGTGAAGAAACAAAATTGTATTTTTGATTTTTCTCCTCTTTCAAAAACACCATATATACTTGATCTTTTCTAATTGGTAAATAAACCCCATAAAGATTCACTGTTTCTTTATTCTTATAACCAAATGGCTCATATATATAAATATCATGATCTAATAATTCTTTATCTCCTTTTATAATTTTCGTAACCTTTACTTTACTGCAAATCGTATTTTTCTCTTGTACTCTGTCCTGTAAAGTAATATAGGCAATAAGATTACTTTTATGATAAAGCTTTTCATATGTGTCCAATGAAGAATCATAAACTTTGTTCACGGTTACCGTACCCTCATCATTCCCCTCAAAAGCTGCATCATTGATATTCATTTCAATGTTTTTAACATCTTTTAAATTCGCCTCTTTTATTATCGGTAAATTCTTTCCTAGATTAAAACTGTATAAAAATACACCTATCACGAGAAGAAGAAAGATACATATCAATTTTTTAATTGTCTTCATGTGCAGTTACCGTACCATTATTGAACTTAAAAGTTTCATCACACAGCTCTTCGATATCCATCTTATTATGTGAGGTTATGATAATTATTTTCCCTTTCTCTTTTTCTTTTTTCAAAATATCATAGATCAGTTTTACACCGTCTTCATCTAAACCACTTGTTATTTCATCAAGAATAAGGATATCATTTTCTTCCATAATAGCTTGAGCAATACCCAAACGTTGTCGCATACCAAGGGAATATTTTCCAACTTTTTTATTATCTTGAGTCAAAAGGCCCACCTTTTTAATAGCATTCATAATGTCTTCCTTTTGAATTTCATTTCTTATCTTAGACAGCATTTCTAAATTTTCATATCCTGTAAGTTCATTAAAAAATTCTGGTTTTTCTAAAACAATGCCTATTTTAGGCATACTTTTCAATGTTAAAAGAGGCTTTTCATTTAGCATAACTACACCCTCTGTAGGCTTTACCAGATTACTGATAATTCTTAATAACATCGTTTTTCCACACCCGTTATATCCTACAAATCCATATATATTTCCTGATTTCATTTCAACATTAACATTTTGAAAAATTAATTGACCTTTTATTGTCTTACCTACATTTTCTAATTTGATTTCCATAAATACTCCTCCTTAATAATAGTCTAAATATTTTAATGCATAACTATTTCCAACAACCAATATTCCCGCAAATAGGGCAAGACATGCTATCATCCGAACATCATATAATCTCATTAATACAATGGATTCTCCAACGCCTGTAGTTATAGAAATAACAATCAATAATATAAATGCAATCAAACTATAGCTAAATAATTTATCCTCTTTTAAAACTTGATAAATTAAGAATAGCAATAATGCAATATCAGAAGTCCATAGGATACCAACAGTTAAATAAGTATATATAGGTAATTCTTGGCTATTGAAATACATATCGACACCATATTTTATTATCAAAACAAGTGCAATATATAGAACCCCTTTTTTTAATATACTCAAAAACCAACTAGTTCGATTTCTTATTCTTATTGCATAAAACAGAAAATGAGATCGATAATTGGTTAACATGATGTAAGACATAATCCCAACAAGTAATGCAATTTGCATTAACCACATAATTAAAGGACTGATAATATCATTGATTGACATAAAATATATATCAGGAAAACCAAAAGAACATTTTACATTATAGTTTCGATATATCATATTTTGAAAGATGAATATCATCATCGAAAGGATAAAAACTAAGTTGATTTTATTCAAATTCTCTATTGTTATTTTATATTTATAGATAAAGTAAACGAGAGCATCAAACACAAAAGTAAATATCATAACTAGTATCAAAGTCTTATCTCCTGAAAAGACATTATCAGGAGAATAAAATTGAGGAACATTTCTAAAAAGTGTATATAGAAAAATACCCCATGTTGCCAAAAGACAATATATAGTATTCTTCTTTCTAAAGCTCATAGAAAGAAAAACATTGATATATATAAGTGGTACAAACACTAAGATGCTAAAAACAAACAATATTACTGTATATATAAAGAAACGAACATCTGATTCAAAACCAAAAATAATGATATTCAGATAAAAAAGTGTAACCACGATAACAATTGGTTTTAAGCAATCTTTCAAATAACTTTCTCTCCATGCTTTTTCATCTTGATATCGTATTCTAGTGAAAATATTTTGATAATAACAATTAATTCTATAAAGCAAATAACACATGAACCCTGGAAGAATTATAAATTGTATACTTTCAAAAAAATAGCAAACAACATTGACTCCTCCAACTCCGATTATGAGTCTAGATATAACTACTAAAAGCATAATTGAGAAAAACACGATATTCTTACTTTTTGAAGAATTGATAAATTTATCCTTATTCAAATTGATCTCTCCTTTTATATAAATAATAAAATGTAATATTTATTATGACATATATAATGAGCCAAATAATATAGATATGACTCTTTACACTTACTATAGTATCCGGTTGTATAATATTCTGTATAAAATAATAGCAATAAGGAACCGGCATATATCCAAACATTAAGATCAAGATCAAAGATACAAAAAACAGCGCTATATAAGTAAGCACTTTCTGTTTTACTAATAAACTAATTGAAAAAGAGGTTATTGCACATAATCCACTGAAAATCGAAATCATAAAAATAAAAACTATGATAAAAAGATATGGATTTTGAATATAAAATTCATAAAATGAATAATTTTGTAAAAGAGCTTCCACTTGGTTATCAACAAAAAATGAATTTAATATTGATATCGCATTGTCATTAAAATCTAATGCTAATATCTCAGAAAAAAAAGCAATCAACAATGGTATGCATAACAATAGAAAGCCTGATAAAAAGCTAACGATATATTTAGATAGAAAATAGTACTTCTTTTTAATTCTTGTAAATAGAACATCCGACATATCTGTTTCAGTCATCCATGTATCCGCAAATGGAAATACTGCAATTAAAGGAATAGCATAAAAAAGAGCCAGCAAAAATGAATGCTTTGAATAATCTGTAATCATAATAAAAAAATGTTGATAGGATTTCCCACTGCTGTATGCTGCAGTAATATCTTTCAAAGACATATACGATAATAAACCTGTCAATATAATTAGTAATATTAAAAATGACTTTCTATGTAGCAATATATATAAGTCTTTTCTTAATGCATTTTTCATTATTTCCCTCTTTTCTTGTTTGTTTTTTTAAGATAATCTTATGGTGTATAAGATTATCAATCTTGCCCCTTATTAACTATAGTGCGTATCCTTATAACTATATTATAATGTATTTTTTTTAAAAATCAATAATTTGAATATTTGATTTTGATAATTCTTATATATTTTTTTGACACATACTGCTCACAATAAGACACTCATCGGTATATTTATAGTTTCCTACTGTATGATAGCCAAGGTCTATCATGGTTGAAATATAAAAAAAGGATAGATATTGATTGTCTATCTACCCTTTAAATGAAGCTTCTATACTATATCCTTCTTCCTAGCGGAAACCAAAAGCATCATAGGACGTCTCATTTCATCTTTCATCCCTGGTTGATCCATTAAATGAATTGGGGGTTGAGGCTCTATGATATGTTCAATTACAAAATCATTGACCAATAAGGTATTCAAATAGGTGGTTAATGTACGATGGTATTTGGTCACCTTTTCACCTAGAAAAATGGCATCTCTTTTTCCTTCATAGTAATAATTATCTACTGGAAAGTGTAGTATATTTCCATTTTCATCATAATACCAATCCTGTGTTCCATATGCAGTAAATACCGGATGTTCTACTGAGAATACAAAGCTACCATTAGGAACGATCCATGTGCTCATTTGCTTTATGAGTGTAGCAAAATCTTTTACATAATGAAATGCCAATGAGCTGATCACTACATCAAAGGAATCCTTCTTAAATACAAGATCTTCCATTGCTTCCTTTTGATAACGGATATGTTCGTGATGATTGATTTTCTGTGCAGTAGCAAGCATCTTTTCGGATATGTCAATTCCTAATACACTTGTGGCTCCATGAGTTGCGGCATAAAGACAATGCCATCCATAACCACAACCTAAATCCAATACACGCTTTCCTTCAAAATCAGGTAATAATTTCTGTAGTTCAGACCATTCACCTGCGCCATTCAGACCTTCCTTTGAGCGATTCATCTCACTATACTTCTTAAAAAACACTTCATCATCATATTTATTTTCTTTCATTTGTCTTTACCTCCCATGCAAAATAATATGTTATGTTCGATTTGCATGGGCACATACAATTTTTTGTCCTATGATGCCCTTAGACATGCCGATCACCATCCTTTTCCTATAACTTTACAATATCTTAAAGTTCCGTTCATTTTATAATGCATGTACGAATCAAAGCTTATCATAATCAAGCGAGGCTTGTATTGGTCCAACTGAATGTGGATTTAACTGATATTCTCCATTCATCATTTCAACAAAGCCATAATATGGGACTTTTTCTTTTCTATTTTTTACAACGACTTCAAAAAGCATTCCTGGATAGGATCCATCCTCTTTTGCACTTTTTTCACTATACTCATCTCCCGCATAACTGATTTCTATTACCACATGGTTTTCTTTAAACTTGCTAACAGCTAATTCTGATGCTTCTTTTAATTGGACATCACTATATATCTCTGACTTCATTTCATGATAAACAACTTTGGGTTGATACTTAGAAAGCTTAAGGTATAACATGCTGAAAACAAGAATTAGTAATAATACAGATAGAAGTTTCATATATGATTTTAAACCGGATTTCATAATATCACTGTCCTTTCCTATTATAGTAACATCATTTTATCTTATGATAACGCATCAAACTCATGAAGTGCTTTATCAATATCACCATGAATGACACTGTCTAAACGATTGATGATCTGAACGGGATCTTCTTTCATCCCTTTGCTGATCCAATCTAAGATCAATCCTACAAATCCATATTTATAAAAATCTGCGATGAAAGCTTTGTCTTCAGCTCTAACCGATTTTTGTTTTGCCAGCTCCTCTACGACATCCCATAGCAGTTGATAAGTTTCTTTATACAAAAAACTTTCTAAATGTTCTCTGGATACTGAATGATAGGTACTGAGTACAAAATCCTTGTTTTTTTCAACATATTCGAAGATATGAAGATAGCCCTCTTGCCATGTTGCATAGGTTTTTTTATCTCCAATAACCTTTAGTGCTTCGCTTGTATAAATCCATTCGATTAAATCATAGATATCTTGAAAATGATAATAAAAGGTTTGTCGATTCACTTCACAATCCTCAACGATATCCACAATCGTAATCTTATCTAAAGGTTTTTCCTTCAGTAGTTTTTTCAAAGATGACGCCAAAGCACGTTTCGTTGTTTGTGACATGATACCACCTCCCTGAGCGTGTTTCTTGTAGCTTGAGTTTTTCATTTCTACTCAACTGTTTGATTTCATATTCACGCTTTCTTGCGCTACTGGCATCTGGATGTTCTTCAAAATAAAACACCTCGATCGGTTTATGTGCCTTGGTATACTTTGCACCTTTCCCGGCCTTATGCTTTTCATATCTTTTCTTTAAATCGGTGGTCCATCCACAATATAAAGATTGATCTTCACAGCGAAGCAGATATACATAGTATCCAGATTCCTTTGGCAACTGCGATTCTTCCATTTGACACCAGCTTTCTACTTAGATTTTAGCATGAATTAGATAGAATACGAAGCCCTTTTCATAAATATCATTATAGTTTGTAAAAAAAAGCATTCATAGTCAATCACCATGAATGCCATAAATTAAGCAAAGGTTTTAAAGAAATTTGCCAAAGCTCCTAAGATATTAGAATCATTGTAGTACTTGCAATTTACGATTTGTACCTTAGGTATGTCAAAAGGAACTGCTTCATAAATCTTATCCAAAGACTTCTGTAAATACTCCATAAGGATTGGTTGATAACTGATTCCACCACCGATTGCGATCTTGTCAGGATCAACGGTTGCTTGAATATTATAAAGACCGGTAGCGATCATATCACAATATTCAGATAACATCATCAAAGCATCTTCATCACCTTGATTACATAATTCAAATACTTGTACGCCATCCATTGTTTCAGGATCGCACCCTTTTTTCATAGCAACCTTTTTAATTAAGGTATATACACTACCTGTTAATCCCCATTTATCTGAAAAGTCTTTTGCGTTCTGTTTCCAATCACTACTCAGATAGCTGAATTCTCCAGCAAAGCCATGAGCGCCGGTCAAGACACGATCACCCATGGTGATTGCTCCACCAACACCACTTCCTAAGATACAAACAGCGCCTACTTCTGTATCCTTAAGATTTCCAATGGTTGCTTCACATAATGCTGCACATTTCGCATCATTTTCAATGGTAAAGCGATCTGTTGTCACAGACTTTAACTCAGACAGCACATCCATTCCTTCATTATAAGTAAGATATCCGGGTATTTGGACTTTCTGTGTCTTTTTGTTGATCATTCCTGGCAATGACATTGCGACTCCGTCAATGATTTCTCTATACGGGATATAGATTGCACGTATAGCCTCTTTGAACTGTTTAAAACAATTCAGAGGTGTAATGACATTACCTTTCTCCAAAATTTCGTATTCTTCATTAACAATTGCAAACTTAATGGAACTGCCACCTACATCAAAAACCAAATAGTTCATGATTCTTCTCCTCCTTTTGAAAAGCGTTTCCTATAGGATCAAAACGCTCTTAACTATTTCTATTATACACTTATTTTGTTTCTATTTCATTAGCAAGTGCTTGTTTATCTGCAATTTTAAAGAATGGATAGTAGATAACAATGGACATTAAAATGATGACAAGCTCTAATATGATACCTTGGAAACCGCAATTGATAAAACCACGGAATAATGCAGGAACATAAGATAAATTCATAATACCAAGTGGTGCCGGTACGATTTGTAATACTACGATTGCCAACCAAGCAATCACAACAGCCAATACAGGTGCTAAAATAAATGGAATGATGAACAATGGATTTAACATCAATGGCATAGAGAATACCATAGGTTCATTGATATTGAATAATCCACAAGGTAAGAACAATTTACCATACGTTTTGTTTTGTTTCGATTTTGAGAATAGACATAGTAGAATGGATAATCCCAAGGTACATCCACATCCGCCAATGGTCGTAAAGTCAAAGAAGGTAATATTAATAGGATTTAAGACTTCTCCACCGGCAGCTACAGACGCACTGTTTTCCGCATACATAGCGATCCATAATGGGAAGATAACACCAAGCACTGTCATAGATCCATGGATACCAAAGAACCATAATAATTGACAAAGTACAACAATGATGATCATAGAGAACATGTTACCTGCAAGCGATTGTAGAGGTGCTTGTAATAAAGAATATAGACAAGCAAAGATATTTCCATATGGGGTTAAGGTTAAAAGGAAATTGATCAACAAGAATACAACCGCAACTACAACAGCCGGAATGATACCTGTAAATGATCTAGATACATTGACTGGAACGCCATCCGGTAATTTGATGGTAATATTGCGATCCAATACAACACCATAAATTTTAGACACTAGAATACCGGTTACGATACCAACAAACATTCCCATAGAACCTAAATAAGTAAATTCAAAGAACTTTGTGCCTCCTTCATTGACACCGAAAGGTAATAGAATAAAGAAACATGCTACTGCTAAGACACCTATCGTAGAAGATTGATCTTTATGCTTTTGATCCGCAAAGCTTTTTGCGACAAAGAATGTCATATAGATAGAAATCAAATCGGTTGTCATAGAAGTAGCCAATGAGAAGAAGTTAGCTAAACCGACATCAGCGATGAATGCTTTATATGCATCGATTGGCAAATTGGTTAGAATAGAGAAGATTGCGCCAATCATCATGATCGGCAAGACGGACATCATACCACCGCTCAATGCGCTCATGGTTTTACTGCTTGATAATTTCGTTGAAACCGGAATTAATGTTTTTTCCAGCCATCCTTGTATTTTTTCCATATTATAAATTCCTTCCTTTTTCTTTTATTTGTGTTTGATACCAGTAAAATGATTGTTTTTTGATTCTTTGTAACGTACCTGTATTTCCTTCTTGATGATCGATATAAACAAGTCCATATCGCTTTTTATATCCTTGAGATCCACTTAACAGATCCATGAAAGACCAGATATTGTATCCAATCACACAAATACCTTCACTGATTGCTTCCTTGATCGCATGTAAGTGATCTTTTACATATTGGATTCTTTCCATATCATTGATTTCTCCATTGATTGGCTCTTCACATTGTGGATATCCGTTTTCTGTAATCATCAACGGTAAACGATATCGATCATTCAGTTTCCTTAATGACAATTTAAATCCAAGTGGATCATAGCTCCCTCTTAGCCATGTTGTCGTCGGCATAATAGGATTATTCACGATCGTATAATTTTCGGTATTAAAGAATGCCAAATCTGCCTTAGGGTCTGGGATACCGGGTTTTCTTACGGTTACACTAGCATAATAGTTTACACCAATGAAATCCGGTTTTTCCTTTTTCAATAAAGCTTCCTCTTCTTCTGTGATGAGTGGATATGCTTGCTGTTGTTTCAGATAAGCTTTCACAGTAGAAGGTATTTCCCCTCTTACACTAAGATCTAATACCAAATAGCTTAAAAATTCCTCTGCATCCATGGCTGCCTCTACATCCTGTGCATCACAAGTCAATGGATAACACAGCTGATAAGCACTGGATGGACCAATCATACCATCTTTTACAATTTCATGACATAATGCAAATGCCTTCTTTTCGGCTAAAGACATATGGATACAAGCTTGAAGGTTATATTTCAAACTTTCCTTATGAGATATCTTTTCACCTTTTCCCAATAGCATTGCACTATTCATTACCATCATCATTTGTTCATTGATAGAGATCCAATACTTCACTCGATCACCAAAAGCTTCAAATACGGTTTTCGCATATCTGGCAAAGAACGCTATCGTTTCTTTTCCCAGCCAGCCTTGATATGCTTCTTCTAAGTGTTGTGGTAAGTCAAAGTGCCATAATGTTACGATCGGTTCAATGCCTTGTGCTATCAATTCATTGATCAGATCATTATAGAAATCAATACCCTTTTGATTTGGTGTTTCATCATCTCCATTAGGATAGATCCTTGTCCATGCGATTGAGAAACGATAAGATTTTAAACCGGCTTCTTTCATCAACGCAATGTCTTCCTTATATCTATGATAATGATCTGCGGCAATACTGGTATCGGATAATCCCTTTGTCACCGGACGAACATCCTGTGTGGATAATCCTTTTCCATCTGCTGTAGATGCTCCCTCTACCTGAAACGCACTTGTACTTGCCCCCCATAAAAATGTTTCAGGAAATGTGTCTAACGTTTTGATTTTCATTGTTATCCTCCTTTCGACACATTCAGTATACCAGTGAATTCATTGATGTAAGCGTTCTAAACAAGAAACTCATAAGATTATGAGAAATTAGTTTCAATTTCTGAAACTAGTTGCTACAATATTAGTAAATAAGGAGGAATATGCTATGGATATGGTCTTACATAAGCTGATGCTTACCATCAATACATCTCAACAAGGCAGTACCAATTGTAATCTTGCGATAGAGTTGATCAAACACATTGATGAGTTACAGAACTTGAATATTTACGAAATCGCAGATCTTTGCTTTGTGTCTACCTCAACACTTAGTAGATTTTGTCGTCAATTAGGTTATAAAAACTTTAATGCCTTTAAAGAGGCCTTGGAAACCTCTTATGGCTTTGAAATCGATTATGATAAACATTATTTACTTGCCAAAGATCATTTAGATGATGGGCTTTCTTATATGAAAGAGCTATATTTATCATCTATCAAGGATATGAATGATCATCTTCAGAAAAAGCAATTAATTCAGCTTGCAGAGTTGATCCATGACCATGAAAACATTTATATTTTCGGTAATGTAGGTTATCAATTTATCGCTATGTATCTTCAAGAACGATTAGGGTTGTTTAAAAAAATTATACATGTAAGTCCTGATATCAATCAACAAAAAAAATCTATCCATCATGTGAGTGAAGATGATCTTGCTATTTTGATTTCTCCAAGAGGAAGCAGTAACGTACAATCTAGGTTTGTGCCTGATTTATATAAAAGCCATGCGACCATGGTATTGATTACGCAAAATGAGCACTCGGCCTATAAAGATCGCTATGATTTATTTTTAAATATCCATGGCAGTTATGATAACAATCTCGGCATGATTTCTGTCATGTACACCATTGATCAATTGATTCTGGTTTATTATGCACTTTATCACGATGAATTGATCGTATAATACGATCTTACTTTAGATAAAGCTACACCAAAAAAAATGCGAATCCTCGCATTTTTTTATATATTTATAATTTCATAGCCTATTTTATTCTATGGTCTCTCTCCAAATTTTCGCTCCCAATGCAGTCAATTTACCATCTAAATCCTCATAGCCTCTATCAATATGGTAAATATCACGAATCGTAGTTACACCATCCGCAATCAAACCCGCTATGACCAAACAAGCACCACAACGAAGATCAGTAGCACGTACTTCTGCCCCGGATAACGGTGTTGGTCCATTCACAAATGAGCTTGGTATCATGACATTGATATTAGCACCCATCTTATTTAACTCATAACAATGTTTAAAACGTTCAGTATAAATAGTTTCTGTCACAATAGATTGCCCTTTTGCTTGCGTTAATAATGCAGTTAAGGGCTGTTGAATATCAGTCGCAAAACCAGGATATGGCAATGTTTTGATATCCGTACCTTTGATTTGATCATCATGCTTCATTACATGAACGCTATCTACTCCAACTTCCATATTAATACCGATTTCTTGTAACTTTGACAATAAAGATTCCAAATGTTGAGGAATGATATTTTCGATCCATACATCATCAGCCGCTGCAGCTGCCAAAACGATATACGTTGCGGCTTCGATACGATCCGGAATAATTTCATGGAAACATCCATCAAGCTCATCTACACCATCAATGGTGATCACATTGGTACCCACACCACGAATATGTGCACCCATTTTATTCAATAAGGTTGCGACATCAATGATTTCCGGTTCCTTCGCAGCATTTTCAATCGTAGTTCTTCCTTTGGCATGTACTGCCGCCATCATGATGTTAATGGTTGCCCCTACACTGGAAATATCTAAGAAGATCTTAGTACCGACAAGCTCTTTCGCATCTAAGATATAAGAACCATGATCATAAGTCACAGTTGCCCCCAATGCTTCAAAACCCTTTAGGTGTAGATCGATCGGACGAGGCCCTAAATAACAACCTCCGGGCATCTTGATTTCCGCATGACCATATTTACCAAGTAAAGCTCCCATAAAATAATAGGAAGCACGTAATTTACTGACAGCATCACTGTTCATTGGTTTATTTTGCATATCTGTAGGATCGATTACGATGCGATCGCTACTTTTTATATCTACGATAACCCCTAATTCACGTAATAAAATAGACAAAGATTCTACATCACTGATATTGGGAACTCCACAGACAGTAACAGGACCATTGGCCAAGATTGCAGCTGGAATCAGCGCAACAGTAGCATTTTTTGATCCACTTATGCGAACACTGCCACTTAATTTATGTTTACCTTCAATTTTGATTACATTTTCCATTGAAAAATCTCCTTTTCGTATTCCGTTTTTATTGATACACGCATTAGAATTTGCATGTTAGTCTACAAAAGTGCATTATTATTATAAAGCATTTTTGAAGTGATAGCTATTTTTTTCTACACCTTTTTGTTTTTTCTGAACAATTCCCACTGAATTCGAATTTACATTACCATGTTCAGCTTTTTCTTACCTTATTATATATGCAGCCATTCCTTGAATTGATACAATTATCTATATCTTATATGCCAATGACTTTGTGCTGTGATATCATCGTTTCACTATAACATTATACCCATAAACGATAAGGAAACAAAGAGTAGGAAAATGACGATTTCTTAAGAATTGAAAAAAATCAGAAAAAGACTTCCTATTGGCGGCTTTTATACATGTCATTCATTACCGTAATGATTCTTTACATTGTCGGTAAAGGGGTTGCATTTCAAGGCTTTCGTTATCTTCTTCATAAATCTATCTGAAATTAAGAAATCTGTTAGTAAATGCTTCATATTTTTGGTATAATACATAAAGTGAGAGTTTTTTTGAAAAGGAGTGAAATGATGAAAGAAATGGCTTTTGACAATGACTTATATATTGAATTGCAATCAAAACATATTTTAGAAAGAATCAATAAATTCGACAATAAACTATACCTGGAGTTTGGTGGAAAGCTGTTCGATGATCATCATGCCGCAAGAGTATTACCCGGCTTCCTTCCTGATTCTAAGCTAAAAATGCTATTGAATCTGAAAAATGAAGTAGAGGTTGTTATTGCTGTTAGTGCAAATGATATTGCGAAAAACAAAATACGTAGTGATATCGGAATCACATATGATGCCGAGGTATTACGTTTGATCGATGCTTTCCGTGGAACAGGATTATATGTAGGAAGTGTTGTCATCACGCAATATGCGAACCAATCCAGTGCAGATACATTTAAAACACATCTTGAACATTTAGGCATCAAGGTTTTTTTGCATTATGTCATTGCCGGATATCCAAACAATATTCCTTTGATCGTATCCGAAGAAGGTTATGGTAAAAATGAATATATAGAAACAACAAAGCCATTGGTTGTAGTAACAGCTCCAGGTCCCGGATCCGGGAAAATGGCAACTTGTCTTTCCCAGTTATATCATGAACATAATCGTGGTATCAAAGCAGGTTATGCAAAATTTGAAACCTTTCCAATATGGAATTTACCATTAAAACATCCTGTCAATTTGGCATACGAGGCCGCAACCGCTGATTTAAATGACATCAATATGATTGACCCTTTCCACCTTGAGGCTTATGGTGAAACAACGGTCAATTATAATAGAGATGTAGAAATCTTCCCTGTATTGAATGCCATGTTTGAACGAATTCTCGGTGAGTCTCCTTATAAATCACCAACTGACATGGGAGTAAATATGGTTGGCTATTGTATTTTCAATGATGAAGCAGCAAGAAAAGCCAGCTGTGAAGAAATACTACGTCGTTATTATGCAGCTAAGGTGGATTACAAAGTCGGACATACATCTGATGATACCATCAAAAAAATCGAGATCATTATGTCTCAAGCGAATATAACACCATTAGATCGTCGTTGTGTCATTCCTGCTTTACAAAAAGCAGAGGATACAGATGCACCAGCGTTCGCTATTGAACTACCTGATGGTCAAATCGTCACAGGAAAAACAAGCTCATTGCTTGGCGCAGGCAGTGCAGCACTCTTAAATGCTTTAAAAGCTTTGGCAAACATCAATGATGAAATACCTTTGATATCCCCTAACATCATTGAACCAATTCAGAAATTAAAGATCAATTCTCTTGGAAATCATAATCCAAGATTACATACAGACGAAGTCTTAATTGCGTTATCTATTTCCGCAACAACAAACCCTGTTTCACATCTTGCGTTACAACAATTGGATAAATTAAAATGTTGTGAAGCGCATAGTACCGTTATTTTATCTCAAGTAGATGTTAATACATTCAGAAAATTGAATGTCAATCTTACTTGTGAAGATCAATATCAAACGAAAAAATTATATCATCGTTAATAGGATATTCAATGATACTAAAAAACGATTCCACACTGTGAATCGTTTTTTTCTATGCTAAGCTTTCTCATCTTTTTTTGTCTATCTGCATGATCCAATGTTCTTGGCGTTATCTTTTTCCAATTGCTTTTTCTTTTCCTCTTCCTGTAAATTCTTTAAATAATCTTTCTTACGCTCCTTTGGTTTCGGAATGAATCGTTTCACAAAACTTCCACTTCCTCTTTTCTTTACATAGAAATATCCAAAGATAGAAAATACAACAGCACCGACAAAATTCACGAATAAATCTTCCATGGTATCGATCAAACCAATATCAAGATATCCACCCAACCCCAAGCTTTCTCCATTGATGATGACATCTTGAATTCCATTGATGGTAATAGGACGATTACTGTTTGTTGGATCTAATGCCACACTGGTAATACTTTGTACAATGGTATCCTTTTGCATATCCGTACCGATAAAATGATCCATACCAAATTCAAAGAATTCCCACAGTACCCCAATGGTCATGGAAAAACAAAATGCTACCAAAGCCATAAATAATGGTGACATTTTAAACTGCAAACGTTTTTCATTGTTTAAAATATCCACAAGAGAAAATCCTATTGCTGCCGCTAGGAACCCATTCAGAGTATGAAGAATCGTATCCCATGCCGGTATCATTATATAAAATGATTGAATTTCTCCTAATATCTCCGCAGAAAATATAAACATCAATATAATAATTTCCAGTGTAGTTGGTAATTCTATTTTAAATTCCACCTGTATCAAACTCGGTATAATCAACAAAAATAAAGTTAATATACATAAAAATACATTTTCATAATTCTTATTTAAAATTTGTAAGATCATGGTTAATATAACCAATGCACGCAATGTAATATATACAAGAAAAGAACTTTTGTGTTCTCTAATCTCCATATGAACCGCTTCTTTTGAAAAATGTAATCTTTTCAGCATCCCTATTTGCCTCCTTTTTTTACCTCTTATGATAACGCAAATAGTTCTATAATGCAATTTTGTCTCAACAACAACATCGTTTTAGACGATCATAAACGCAATTATATAAAAAAAAGAACGCAAACTCTGTAAGTAACGTTCCTTTTTATATAAATCATCAAATTATTTTTCTAATACTTCACTAATAGCACTCATTAAACTTGTTTTTTCATCATTACTATCTTGTGTCAGTTCCCACACCATAATACCTCCAAGATTTTCTTTCGCATATTGTGCTTTTTTCTTCATCGTGGAAATCCCATTATAATAAACATCCATTCCTTGATAGTTTACATGGTCTTTATCGGATGCACTCTTCACTGATGATAAAATATCTCCATAAGATGCCCAACTTGGCCTTGCGTAAAACGGTACACCGAGGATGACTTTATTAGGGTCTACACCTCTTGTTTTGATCCAATAGGTTCCACAATTCATCGCAAACTCATACGTTGAATGACGTTCTCCATCTCCTCCATCATAAGCCATGACATGGATACGATCGACTACATCCAATACTTTATCGCTATGAGCTGCGGCATCATAATATACATTGCCATCTGCAGTTACTCCACTTAACACCGCACTGGTTAATAATTTATCTTTTGCATGAAGCTTTTCGGCTAAATATAACATCAATTCCTCATACTGTTTCGCACTCGTTCCATCAACACGTGGATGTTCCCAATCCATATCCACGCCATCAAATCCATATTCATCACAAAGCTTGATGATAGCATCTGCAAACTTATGTATTTTTTCTTTGTTTTCAGTCGCAGCCATAAAAGTTGCCTCTAATGGAACATCTTGATAACTCCAACCACCTATTGCAATCAATACACGCACGTTTTGCTCATGGGCTTTTTTTATGATTGTCTTTGCTGTTTCAGGCTCATCCAATGCCCTTAAATCTCCATCCTTAGTAGGAATTGCGAAAGCATAAATCACATCACTCATGAGATCGTATCGGATCATATCTGCTTTTCCAGGTTTCCAAGAAGGGAAATACCCAACTAGCTTTTTATCCCCTGTATCAACATGAGGTTTTATTTCCTTTGTGGATTCCTTATTCTCATTTTGTGTATCATTTACCGTTGCTAAGGTATCCTCCCATACATCACTTGTTCCCGGTGTTTCTCCTTGTGTCCACCATTTAGCTTTATAAATCTTGTTTTGATAAACAACTTGATCTCCACCAACATAAACGTTTGCTTTATTCCATATTGGATACTGAGAAGTAGTTTCTTCTTGATCTTCATTCTTTTTCTGTTGAGATGTTTGCTTCTGTTCCTGTGTTTCTTCCTTCTTCGGTTGTGTTTGAAATCTTTGTATTCCTGTTAATATACACATACCTGTAATGATTCCGATAACAAAAATAAGCATTTTCTTTTTTGTTATTTTTTTCATATAATCCCTCTGTTTCTATCTTAAAGGATAACAAAAACTTAAATGTAATTCAAACAATCTTGGCTTTTTAGAAATCCTTAGGAAATCCTTACCAAAATCTCATTTAGAATGGTTATTTTCAAAATTTTGAAATGATGTTTCATACATATGGATAAATATTAGTTAAACGCTACCATTTTTTGTTTTTTTCGCCTGAAAATGATTGACAAATTAAAATTAATGTTTAAAATAGAGTCTGTAATACTTGGATTGTTACTGATGTGATCAGGCAAGACCTAATGAATGCAAGACTATATTTTTATAGTTTTTGTAATCCTTAGGTCTTTATTATTTTATTGGAGGTATTTATGAAAATTATTAAGATTTTCAATAACAACGCAGTGGCCACAATTTCTGAAGATAAAAATGATCTCATTTTAACTGGTTCAGGTATTGGGTTTCAAAAAAGAATAGGAGATTTGATAGATGAAAGTAAAATAGAAAAACGCTACTTTTATGAAGGCGGAGAAAAGAATGCTATGTATCAACTTTTTTTGAGAACACCTGAAAAATACTTCAAACTTTCCCAAATGATTATGGAAGAAGCTATGAAACGATTAGATATCAGTTTTCAAGATCAAACCATTGTTGCTTTAACAGATCATATATGCTTTGCTGTTGAACGTTATGAAACAGGTACTGAACTCCCTAATTTAGTTCTTACAGAAATTAAAACACTATATAAGGAAGAATTTAAAATAGGCTTGTGGAGTATTGATTTGATTGAACAAGAACTTAATATTCATTTGCAAGAAGATGAGGCCGGCTATATTGCCTTGCATATTATTAATGGTTCTAACGATACTAACGCACATTCCACTATGGAAACTTTGCAATTAATTGATGGATGTATTCAAGTAATTAGTGATACTTTGAATATATGTTTTGATGAAGAAAGTTTAGATTATGTACGTTTAACAACACATTTAAAATTTATGGCACAAAGAATATTCAATGACACCCATGAAGAAGAAAGCTTTGAGGATAGAGAAATGGCAATTTTTCTTGCTAAGAAAAATAAAAAAATCCTTCGTTGCGTACATGCTGTTGAGGATTATATTTTTCAAACCTTCAACTATCATTTTTCAGAAAAAGAATTACTTTATCTTATGATACATATCTATAAGATAATACATTAGAGGATTGTTACTGATTCGATCAGGCAAGACCTAAAATCTCAGGTTAGAATTTTCATTCTATCACTGTTGTTTTTAGGTCTTTTATTTTTGAAATGGAGGAAATTATGAAAGAGAAATTTATTGGAGCGATGCAATCGTTCTCAAAAGCTATTGTAGCACCTGTTCTTTATTTACCTGCTGTTGGATTAATACTTGTTATTTGTAACTTTATGATTAATCCAAACATTGTATCTTCTATACCTTTTTTAGGTAATGACGTAATTCAAATTACCTTTAAAGTTATGTATAACGGACTTATGTCTGTATTTAATAACCTTGGACCTATTTTTGCAATTGGAGTAGCATTCGGCTTAGCAAAGAAAAAGAAGGAACATGCAGCACTTGTCGCCTTTCTTTGTTTATTCATTTTCTGTGCAGCGCAAAATTCATTTTTGACGATTACAGAAACATTGCATGAATCGACTGGTAATGGTCAAAATATGATGTTAGGTTTCCAAATAGTAGATATGGGAGTATTCCTTGGAATACTCATCGGTATTATTGTTGGTTCTTTACATAATAAATACTGTGACAAGGATCTTGGTGAAGTATTGTCAGTATATGGTGGTACTAGATTTGTATTCTTAATCTCGATTCCTATCATGTTAATCATGGCAATTGCTTTCGCTTATTTATGGCCACCTGTTCAATCTATGATTACTAACGTTGCTACATTCATATCGACATCAGGAGGTATTGGATTCTTTACTTTTGGATTCCTTGAACGTCTATTAATTCCTACAGGACTTCATCACCTTATTGGTAGTGCTTTGTGGTATACAGATTTAGGAGGAGTAGCAACAATTGCAGGAGAAACATATTCTGGAGCTTGGGCAATTGCATTAGCCGAATTGGGAGACCCGAATACCGCAAGATTATCTTTAACTACAATTTTCAACAATGTTACTTTAGTTAAAGTTTTTGGTTTAAGTGGAGCAGGCTTAGCGATGTTATATTGTGCAAAGCCGAAATTAAAAAATAAAGCGAGAGCGATTTATGTTCCAGCAATACTAACAAGCTGTCTTGCCGCTATAACAGAACCATTAGAATTTACGTTCTTATTTGTAAGTCCAATCTTATTCGTCATTCATTCAGTATTAACTGGCATCTTTTTCTATCTATTATATTTCTTTCAAATTACTGTTTGTTCTGCAGGTGGTATCTTTGAAACACTGTTATATAATGTTCCAGCAGGAGTTGCTAAAACTGGGTGGCCTTGGTTTATTTTATTAGGTCTTGTACAAATGGCTGTTTATTTCTTCGTATTTAAATGGTTTATTTTGAAATATGATGTGAAAATTCCAGGTAGAGATGAAAGTGAAGATGTAAAGTTAGTAACAAAAAAAGATTATGAAGCATCAAAAAATTCAACTGATCAAACAAGTGATAAATCATTATCAAATTCTTTAGGAAAACAAATTTATGAAGCAGTTGGTGGTATTCAAAACATAAAAAACATCGATAATTGTTTTACTAGATTACGTATCGTTGTAGACTCCTTAGAGCTTGTAAATGAAAATCTATTAAAAGAAACAGGTTCTAAAGGACTTGTTAAAAGAGGAAATGAAATTCAAATTATCTATGGAGTTAATGTAAATAAATTCAGAAAAAGTTTAGAGGATTACCTAGAAGCAAATCAATATATATTAGGAGGAGAATAACATGGAAGCTAAAATAATTACAATCGTAGGTGGGGGAAGCACTTATACCCCAGGAGTAGTAAAGGCTATATTATCAAAAAAATCAACATTCCCGGTAAAAGAAATTCGTGCATATGACATTGATGAAGAAAGACAAAATGATGTCGCAATTATTGTAAAAGAGGTTGTGAAAGCAAACTGTCCAGAATGTAAATTTTTCACAACAACAGATCCAGAAACTGCATTTAAAGATTCTGACTTTATATTTGCACAAATCAGAGTTGGTAAATACGCTATGCGTGAACAAGATGAAAAAATTCCTTTAAGTCATGGGGCTGTTGGACAAGAAACATGTGGGTGTGGAGGTTTAGCATATGGATTAAGAACAATTTACCCTATGGTTGAAATATTGGATATGGTTGAAAAATATGCAAGTCCTAATCATTGGATTTTAAATTATTCAAATCCTGCTGCTATTGTAGCTCTTGCTTTAAACAAATTAAGACCAAATGCAAGAATTATCAATATTTGTGATATGCCAGTTGCAATAGTCAACGGTTTTGCTGACATACTTCATTGCGAACCTCACGAAATTAAAGCTAACTATTTTGGATTAAATCACTTTGGGTGGTTTACAGATATTTGGGTGAATGGAGTAAATAGATTTGAAGAATTGAGACAGCATGCAATTGCACATGGCTATTTATGTGAGACACCAGATGAGCAACATTGGGAACCTTCTTGGATTCATACATATGGAAATATGAAACCAATTATGGAAAGATTTTCTGATTATCTTCCAAATACATATTTACAATATTACTTATTAAGTCAAGACATTGTAGAGGATGCTAATCCTTCTTATACTAGAGCCAATGAAGTAATGGATGGACGTGAAAAAACATTATTCGACGCAATTCGTCGTTATAAAGAAACTGGAACTTATGATGATAATATGTTTGTAGTTGGTGCACATGGAACTTTCATTGTTGATTTAGCTGAGTCATTATGTAGAGAAAATGGTGGTCGCTATTTGCTTATCGTGAAAAATGAAGGTGCTATTGCCAATCTACCTGATGATGCTATGGTTGAAATTCCATGTTATGTTTCTCCAAGAGGTATAGAAAAAATTTCAGTTGGTCACATTCCAACATTCCATAAAGGAATGATTGAACAACAATACGCTTGTGAAAAATGCCTAGTAGAGGGAGCTATTGAGAACTCTTATATGAAAGTTTTACAGGCGTTTACCTTAAATAAAACGATGAAATCCTCAACACAAGCAAAAATAATACTAGATGAAATGATAGACGCCAATCAAGAATATTGGCCAGAACTAAAGTAAAGGAGTCATCTTATGTGGAACTTATTCAAACAAACAAAGAGAAATAAAATTGTATCACCTGTAAAAGGAAAGGTCATTGACCTTTCCTTGGTAAATGATAATGCATTTGCTAGTAAAGCAATGGGAGAAGGATTTGCCATTGAACCAACAGGAAATACGTTTTTATCACCAATTTCTGGAACTGTTACCGTTGTTTTTCCTACAGGTCACGCATTGGGTATCGTAAATGATGATATTGAGCTTATCATTCATATTGGAATAGATACTGTTAAACTTCAAGGTGATGGGTTCCACATATTTGTTCAACAAGGTGATACCATCCATCAAGGTGATCGTATCGCTGAAGTAAACATTCAAAAAATAAAGGAAAACGGTTTCGATGTAACAACCATGGTAGTATGTACGAATGGCCATGTCCCTAAGGTAATGAAGAAATGGAACCAAGACATCAAAGAAGGTGAAGAAATTGCAATCATTGACTGATTTTCGATACAGCTCAATCAAAGAAAAAGTAATTGTGATTTTCACTTTGATCATAAGCTATCTTTTTCCTATTATTGGTTTTATAATACTGTGGTGCGAGAAAAGAAAAGCTCACCATTATTTAATTAAGAATGCTTGTTTAATTGGTATTTTTCTTGCATTTATATTTTTTTCTTTAGACTATATTGCATTCATAATGACTAAATAAAAGAAAATCTTTATTTTATCTTTAGACAAAAAAGTTCATTTCGAATATCAAAATGAACTTTTTTATTTTTAATTCTGATCAAAACCTTTGTTAGCTTTAATCATTTCATCAAGAACTTCTTTAGTTACTTTTTCACTTGGTGCAGTTTTTTCAATGTAATTGCTTGAAGAACTTTTTCATAACTTTCTTAAATGAAACGTTCAACAATTTTGCAACAAAGGAAGTAGATTTGATCAATAATTTCAAGTTCATTCTTACCAATATAAGCTAGTACATCTACTATAGCATCAAATGGCATATT
This sequence comes from Hoskinsella mucinilytica, assembly GCF_045223415.1. Classification (NCBI taxonomy): domain Bacteria; kingdom Bacillati; phylum Bacillota; class Erysipelotrichia; order Erysipelotrichales; family Erysipelotrichaceae; genus Hoskinsella; species Hoskinsella mucinilytica. Next base: position 33,614 of record NZ_JBEQZJ010000022.1, read on the forward strand.
TGGAATTGTACTTCTATTTGGTACAATCACAGGGAACCTTTGTTAGGATTGTATAAAAGATACATTAATTTGATAACACCAACCATCGTATTAAATTATCATGACTACCCTATTTTGAAATTCGCCTCTGATACCGAAATGTCAGAAGACAAAAGATGATCTTTTAGAATTTAAAAAGTCTATTTTTTTCTATTCCACAAAACCGCATTGACATTTATGTCCGTACATATTATAATTTTTAAAGAAAGAAGAGGATCTTATGATGACAGAAAAAGAAAAAGCAGCTGCTGGTTTATTATATGACGCAAACTATGACAAACATTTAAAAGAAGAACGTGGAACATGTTTAGAGAAATGTTACGAATATAATCAGTTACACCCTTGTGAAAAGGAAAAAAGAAAAAAACTTCTAAAAGAGATTTTTGGTAAAGTTGAGGGTAGCATTCATATCGAACAACCGTTTCATTGTGATTATGGCTATAACATCGAGGTTGGCGATAATTTTTATATGAACTACAATGGCGTGATCCTTGATTGCGCTAAGGTTACTTTCGGACATGATGTCTTTGTCGCACCGAATTGTGGCTTCTATTGTGCCGGTCATCCTTTAGATGTCGAACAAAGAAATCAAGGATTGGAATATGCTTATCCGATTACGGTAGGAAATAATGTTTGGATTGGTGGAAATGTTGTCGTCCTTGCAGGTGTTACGATTGGCGATCATACAGTCATCGGTGCAGGTAGTGTTATAAATAAGGATATTCCTTCCGGTGTCATTGCAGCTGGAAATCCTTGTAAAGTTATTCGTACAATTACTGATGAAGATAAAAAGAAGTATTGGAAATAGATCATGCTAAGCATGGTCTTTTATATTAAAAAGAGTTCTCCTATAGAAAACTCAATTCTTATATATCTTTCTTTATTGCAAGTAACAATTCATCTTTTACAAGTACAGAATCCTCTTTTAATAATTTAATGGAAGCAAACTCAGGTGTATTTGTCACAATTAATAAAATCGTAGGATCAAAATGATTAGAAAGCATCATCTCTCGATCAATTTCAAGCATACGTTTTCCTATTGTGATCTTGTCATCCTTATGAATATGACTAATAAATCCGGTTCCATTTAACAAATGTGTATTCACACCGATATGTAACAGAATATCCGCACCGCTATCGGCTTTGATAGCAATTGACTGACAGGTTGGAAAGATTCCTTTGATGACACCATTTACAGGAGCATATATCGTATTTTCCAATGGTTCGATAGCAACCGTTTTTCCCAGTTTTTCACTACGGAAACTATCATCATCTATTTCTGATAAATCCTTAAGTTTCCCTCTAACCGGACTATAAATCAGTATTTTTTTCTCACCGGGCTTTTTAAAAAATTTCATCATTTTCTACCTCAATAAAGATTTCTCTCAATCAAACTTTCCCTTATTTTTTAATTACCATACTATTATACTCAGCTCATAAAGGAAAAGCAATCTATATTTGAAATATCACATAAAGTAGTCCAAGAAAGAGTTTGTAAAGCAGAAATATCATAAAAAATCAGTGTTTTATCTAATCTTTCATTCAACAAATGCAATAGCTAAGGCCCTTTGCTTTTTTCTACATTAGCACACTACGAAGACAATTAGAATAAAACCTATTTATTGCGTACGATCAGTTTTCATCTTTTGTAACTGCACACACTCAATAAAATGTTTTGCGGCAATGGTTAGTTCTTTCTCTTTTTTATAATACAGTTTGATATCTGTTGTAATAGCTGGCTCAATATCAACAATTTTAATTTTATCGCTTGATAAATATTCGATTGGTTTTCTCATTAACAAGGATATTCCCATGCCTTTCTCAATCAAATCAACTATATTTTCAGCTCTTTGTCCCGTAAAAGCAATATTAGGTATGAAGCCTGCTTTTTGACATTCATCAAGACAAATATGATATAACATAGTATTAGGTTGCAATAACAGAAAATCCTCGCCACGTAATTGTTCAATTCGTATTTTCTTTTCTTTCGCAAGTGGATGATAAGCTGGTAAAACAACAGACAATGTATCATTGGTAAAAGCAATCTTAGTAAATTCATCATCATCACTTTTGCTTTCCCGTATAAAGGCTAACTCGCATTTATCTTGGCGCAGCATCATTTTTAAATCAAAAGAATCTCCTTCAATTAAATTAACCGAGAACTTCTTATTTTCTTGTTTGAATTTGATGATGATATCTGTAATACGATAAGGTGCCATTACCGGAATGGAGCCAAGCGTAATGGTCTGATAGATATCTTCTTGCTTATTGATCAAGGCTGTTTTATATTCATATTGTACACGTGCGATTTCTTTTGCATATGTTAGAAATGTGCGCCCGTATTCATTTAGGTGAACTTTTCGTGTGGTTCTATCAAATAAGGTAACACCAAGCTCATGCTCTAATACTTTGATATGTTTAGATAAAGAGGACTGTGAAATAAAAAGTGATTCTGATGCTTCCAGAAAGTTCCCTACTTCTGCTAAAACAACAAATTCACGAATATAATTCAATTCCATAAACCACATTCCCTTCTGCTTTTATACATTAGTATTATACCATATCTGCTTCCATTCCTTAAAACAAAACAGGTGGTTAACCTTCATCACCACCTGTTTTTAACATTGTATTTACTCTTCTCCTAATTTTATTGCATTTTCATCTTTCTTATCTCCGATGAAAAGGGCAGCTGCTAATGCTAATATAAAACTTACAACAGCTCCAATACATAAACCGATAAATCCCATATCAATACCATTTGGATTGATAAAGCATGGTAGACCTAACGGACCTGAAGCTCCAAATGCATATAATTTTGCACCGCAGAAACCGGCAATCATAGATCCTATACCGGCAGCAAGGAAACATGAGAACATAATTTTCTTTCTTGGGATCAATACACCATATAGAGCTGGTTCATTTACACCAAAGAATGTTGAGAATAAGGCTGGTACAGCAATATTTTTTTCTTGTACAGATTTGGTACGTATGATCACACCTAAGACCGCACCCATACTTGCTAAAGCACCTGAGAAAATCAATGGATTGATAATATCATAACCATAAGTTGCGATATTTACATTAAACATCATAATGATAGGCATATGTAATCCAAACATTACAAGAACAGACCACAAAGAACCGATCACTAATCCTGCTATACCTGCATTTAAGTTGATGATAAGTTGGATTGCTTCACTTAATAGACCTTGTATGAACATAGCAATTGGTCCGATTATGACAAATGCTAAAGGTACGGTGATCATTAATGTTAGGAAAGGCACGAAGAAGGAACGAATCATAGCTGGTAAATGTGTATTTAAAGCTTTGTATATTTTCGCTGCAACAAATACGATTAATATGATTGGAATCACTGAACCTGCATATCCTGCTCCTGGTAATAAGACAGGAATACCTAAGAATTCAGCATATACATTTGATTCAAACAAAGTTCCTTGGAATACGGTATATAAGACATCCTGTGAGGATAACGCTGAAATTGCTGGATAAGATAAAACAGCACCTAACGTAATTCCATATATTTCTTTGATACCGAACTTCCTAGAAGCAGAATAACCAACTGCTATAGGAAAGAAATAGAATAGTGCATCACCCATGGAATTTAAGATGGTATAGGTTCCACTGGTATCACTTAACCAACCAGCCAATACTACAAGTTTCAATAAGGCTTTGATCATACCACTTGCCATTAAGATACTTAAGATTGGTTGGAAGATTCCACTCATCAAAATTAAGAAACGTGATAGTAATCCTTGCTTTTTCGTATCTGCATCCTCATTGATCGTTAGTGGTTGCTCACTTTTGAAACCACCGATTTGGATTAATTCACGATACACATCTTCCACGTGGGTACCAATAACAACTTGATATTGGCCTCCTGTCTGGATGATTTTCATAACACCTTTCATCTTACTCAATACTTCGGTATTTGCTTTTTCTTCATTTTTCAATTTAAAACGTAAACGAGTAACACAGTGGGTAACGCTAATAACATTATCTTTTCCTCCGATATGTTGAATGATATCTTCACATAAAGTTTGATATTTCATGATAGTCCCTTCTTTCTGTTTGTTTGCATCTTTGTATCGTATGATGTTACTTTCTCCATGTTTTACTGCTTTGCCAAGTCCCTCTATCGTATAGGTAAAGGATGCTTGATTAGTCATGATCATGGGAGTAATTAAGTCGATTTGTTCTTTTTCCATGAAAGTACGATCGATCTTCAAAAGTGGTGTCCCAACTTCTACATGTTGTCCTTCCTCTACAAGTGTCTGGAATCCTTTGCCATTTAGATTTACCGTTTCTACACCTACATGTAATAATATTTCCAAACCTTCATCGCTTATCATTCCGATGGCATGTTTGGTTTGCGCTACCACCTGTATCGTTGCATTACAGGGAGCATATAAGGTATCCCCCTGGTATTGAAAAGCCACTCCATCTCCCATAATCTTATCTGAAAACATGTCATCCGGTACCTTGGATAAATCTACACATGTACCATCTACAGGAGCAACTAAATATGCTTCTTGTTTCATACATCCTCCTTGGCTACGTAGATAATTTACGTATCCTTTATGAATTTGATAATAATCTTGATGCTTGTTTCAATTTTTCTATTAATTTCTCCGCTTCTCCTTTTGGTACCTTACAACCAATTGTTTCAAAGGATAATCCATATTCTTCTTTTGGCATAAAGTACTCATAATACCCGTTGGTATAGCCAAAGATCAGTCCAAGATTTGCACATGCTTGTTTTAAGGCAATTCCAAATGCAGATCCTAGTTCTCCAGGGAAAACGAAGAATTGCATTGCCCCCATATCGATTACACTACATTTCGCATCTAAATGAAATTGTGTAACTTCTAATTCTTTCTCCAGATTATGTATTCTTTTTTTGATTTGATTGCGTGTCTGTTCATCCTCTTGTTTCGCAATGGTTTGTTTCAAGTTTTGTATCTGCTCATTTATTTGTGTATGTACAAATTCCATATGATGATGTATCGTATGAAATATTGTAAGATATCGTATATCTTTAAATGATGTTGATGTTTCTACCGGTATGGCGGCAATTTCCTGAGCAAGCGCATTGGAAACCCGTGCTAACTCTGCGAAATCATTTCCTTGTCGCTCATTACGATTACTACAATCACCGGCGGCTCCTACGATCATTGCTGGATAGAATCCAAAAGATGGATAAAGATGTTTACTTACTTCTCCTGCTAATTCACTTGTTAATTGCGTGTTTTCTGCACTGATAACAGTAGAATGTACTGCCCAATTGATCAAACCTGCAAAAGCATTTCCTTGTAAGTCATAGAACTTCACGACGATGACTTCATTGTCTGCTAATTCTCCTGGATGATTGCGATTACCATAATATCCGACAATCGTTTCTTTTCCATATTTCATGGTTGCTTCTTGTTTATTCTCTTTGCATTCCATATAACTTTTTACTATTGTTTCAAGGAAAAAATCATAATATGCTTGATCGAATTTTTTCGTATACCAACCTTTATGGTAGGAAACGATAGAAGAGTGATCATGGGTAGCACACAATAAGATAAGATCTCGTTCAATACCAAATTGATCATGTAACATAGTTTTGACATCTTCTGCCATTTCTTCTTCAAATTCAAGTACATCCGCTGAGAAAACAAATACTTCTTTATCCTCTTGTTCAAACAATAAAGCATTACAATAAATATCATCATGAACACCGGTAGCCGGTTCATAGCGGTTATCACTACGATACCCAATCAAGTAAAATTCATTTTGTGGTGTAATACAGTGTCGTGCGTGTCCTATCTTCATCTTTTTTCCCTTCTTTCTATTCGATCTTTCATGTTGTATAATTGATGAATAATTTCATCTCTTGCTTGTTCTGCAGAACCTTTATAATAATGTGAATTTCTCGCTTCATAAGTGAAGTTATCATAGGATGTAGCATCTGGCATATATTTATCTCCACCATCGACCATCGTTATGACAAAGGTAAGCGCAAAAGGTGACGCCTGTTTTATTTGCATAGCTGTAGAACTGCACAGTTCCGGTTTCATAGCCACGATTGCAATATCGTGAAAACATATGCAAACAAATGATGTAGTATGCTGTTTTGTTTCTATATATGTATAAGTCAAAACCGGCTGCATAGAATGAATATCTTCTATTCGCTGTTGTCCTCTACATGATAAAGTGATGAGAGAATCATACATCATAGAAGCCGAATCTTTTGTTATCTTCGTTTGTAGAACGCTTTTTCCTAATTGTTCTCCATAAAGTTTTAGATACCTACGGCCCTTTTCAGCATCTTTTTTTTCTATAAGCTGACCATTTTCTACCACCATGGCACAAGCTTTTTCTTTTGGCATCTGATCTCCTGCTGCTCCTAGACAATATAACGCTATCGCCTGACTATGTTGTTCAATATAAGAGGAAGAAGCTCCATACAAATCTCCACTTACAAATTCATCGCCATGTTCCATAATAGATGGTTGCGCATCATAGCTATATAGATAAGCAAGGGTAATTCCATCTAGTGAAGTGAATTGTAAGACAGGAACCTGTTTATCTGAAATACCTGCCTCATTTTTACCCAGCCAATAACCAAATGGTGTGGGCATATCACGGTTTACATTACAATCACAATATCCTGTTCCATAACCTATTTGAACTTGTTGAACGGTTTTCTTTACCTGCTCGCATGCTTGTTGAAGTGCTTCTTCTATTGCATGAGCCAACATTTCATTTTTTTTATATAAATTTGCATCTTTTTGTAAAGCTTCTAAAGAACGAAGATGAGGTGCAGAGAAGGTATGTGTGACACATAGCAGAACATATTGTGCTTCTACACCGAGATAAGTTTGTATGATTTTCTTTAGTACTTTCATTTCATACTCACGAAGTGATGTTAATTCAATCGATACGATAACATATGCTATATTGCCATGAATATAGGCAACACGTACATGTAGATCATCCTGTACACCATGGAATTTTTCAATCGGAAATAATTCCTTAGGCAACCGGATCTTTGCCTTTCCAAAACCTGCATATATGCCTTCCTTCATTTTGTTCACCTCTTCACTTGTTCATTATATACGAAATATACGTTATTTATCTTCAATATTGTAGATTCGTAATGCATTTTGATATAAAATCATATCTTTTTCTTCTCTTGTAATTGCCAGACTTTCCACAAATGCTGTACCCTGTGTCAACCATTCTTTTTTTACCGGATAACTTGATCCAAATATAATGTGATCTGCCCCCAATACGGCAATCGCACATTCTAACTGATGTTTTCCCCAAGGTTGTGCATGTGACATTTCAAAATAAATATGTTTTTTGAATTGCGTTTTGATATCATCAGCAGATTCAAATCGATTCACACTGGCTTCTTTTTCTTTGTGAGGAAAAAGCATATGTTCTAACGCAAAGAATCCTCCTCCAAGCATGGAATGTACAAAAGTTAAATTTGGATATTTATCAAAAAAGCCACTGAATAGTTCTCTACAAATCGCTGTTGTTTGGTCAACACATCGACCATAAGAACGGCGTAGATTATTGTACTCATACAAACTATCATATTGTACAGGTACCGGTGTATGGTGGATGTATACAGTTGTTTTCTCTTCGTTCAGCTTCTCAAAGAATTCTTTGAAGAGATCATCATCTAAATAGTAATCACCATAATGTGCACATAGTTGTACACCTTTAAACCCCATTTCTTTACAACGATTTAATTCTTCAAAACATGCTTTTGATGCATAAGGTGGCACTACGGCCATTGGGATGCATCTCCCTTTACTTTTTTTGGCATGCGCATACATACCGTCATTAAATTTTTTACATGTGTGTAAGCTCATCCACTCATGACATCCCGGAATTTTCATAATTGCTTTTTCAACCTTTGCTTCATCCATATCCGCAAGTTGTTTTTCTAAGATGTATTCACCTTGAATATAATTTAAGTTGTGGTATGATGTAGGTTTCTCTATAGCGATTTGATGAATACCTGAATCTTCATTTTTTATGAAGCGAGCATTCATACCATATGCTTTAGGAACTTCTGCCAAGAATTTTTCTGCTTCCTCTTCTTGAAAGATGGATTCTGGAAGCCAATACATATTTGCATCTATTACCATTTCCTTACCTCCTACTTGTATTCTAAATTAAAATGTAAACGGTATCAATTCGATAATCAGCATTATTTATTCCGTTACAGAATAAATAATAGCCGTTTTTATCCCATTTTACACTTAAAAGAATGATCCAGAAGTTCCATCAGTTATAAAAATCTTTTTATCAGAAACATTGAAGTAGAAAAAAAGACCACAACAATGTGTGGTCCTTATAGGAATTAGAATAAACCTACGATATGTCCTTCTTCATTGATATCCATTTGATTTGCGGCTGGTGTTTTAGGAAGACCCGGCATGGTCAAGATCTTTCCGGTCAATGCGACAAGGAAACCAGCACCAAGACTTGGTCTAAGTTCACGTACTGTGATCGTAAAGCCTTTTGGCGCACCATATACCTTAGCATCATCAGATAAAGACATCTGCGTTTTTGCCATACAAATTGGCATGTGATTCCAACCTAAATGATTGTAAAGCTCAATTTGTTCTTTTGCTTCCGGTGTAAATTCTACTTGTGCTGCACCATAAACTTTTGTCGCAATGGCTGTGATCTTTTCTTCAATGGTTTCTTCCACATCATATAAAGGAGCATAGTGATTTGGCTGATCACAAAGCTCTACAAGCTGTTGCGCAAGATCAATGGCACCTTCTCCACCTTTTGCCCATACTTGAGATAGGCTCATTGGATGTCCATGTTCCTTACACCAGTTCTGTAATGCTTCCACTTCTGCAGGAGTATCTGTCGCAAACTCATTGATCGCAACGATATAAGGTAAACCGAATTGTTTGATGGTATCGATATGTTTCGCTAAATTTTCACATCCGGCTAGCATTGCTTCTACATTTTCTTCTTTTAGATCTTCTAATGCCACATTACCATGTTGCTTCAATGCACGAATGGTAGCCACGATCACAACAGCATTTGGTGTTAATCCACCAAAACGACATTTGATATCCAAGAATTTTTCTGCTCCTAGATCAGCCCCAAAACCCGCTTCTGTTACAGTATAATCTGCTAATTTCAAACATGTCTTAGTTGCTAAAATAGAGTTACATCCATGTGCGATATTCGCAAAAGGACCACCATGGATCAAAACCGGATTATGCTCCAGGGTCTGTACCATGTTTGGTTTGATTGCATCCTTCATCACCATAGCCAATGCACCTTCAATGCCTAAATCTTTGACATAGATCGGTTCATTTTTGGTATTGTATGCCACTAGCATATTACCCAAACGTTCTTTCAGATCCATCAAAGATGTAGATAGACATAACACTGCCATTACTTCACTTGCTACTGTAATATTAAAGCCATCTTCACGTTCTACACCATTTGCCTTTGGACCTTGTCCGATTTCTATTCTACGTAAGGTTCTATCGTTCATATCCATACAACGTTTCCATGTTACATGTGTTATATCGATATCCAATTCATTTCCTTGATGAATATGATTGTCTAAACATGCACTAATTAAATTATTTGCAGTTGTAATAGCATGCATGTCCCCTGTAAAATGCAAATTGATATCCTCCATTGGAACAACTTGTGCATAGCCACCACCTGCAGCTCCACCCTTTAAACCGAAGACCGGACCGAGGCTTGGTTCTCGTAATGCAATCATCGTTTTCTTCCCGATACGATTCAGTGCATCTCCTAAACCAACGGTTGTTGTTGATTTTCCTTCGCCTGCCTTCGTTGGGTTGATCGCTGTAACCAATATCAGCTTACCATCTTCTTTATCTTCATTTCTATGTAACAGATCCAAAGAAACTTTTGCTTTATAGTTTCCATAATATTCAAGATCTTTTTCTTCTACACCAATTTTTGCGGCAACATCTTTGATATGTTCCATTTTGCATTCTTGTGCAATCTCTAAGTCTGTCTTAAACATATTCTTATTCCTCCTACATATCTTTCTTTCCGATATCATGACGATAGAACAATTGATCACATTGAACCTTTGCTACATCAGCATACGCTTTATCATACGCCTGTTGTAAAGTATCTTCTTGTGATACGACAATCAAAACACGACCACCTGCTGTCACAAGCTCTCCATCTTTTTCTGCAGTTCCCATATGGAAGATCATAGAATCTACATCATCTAAACCTTTGATAACAGCATCTTTTGTGCTTGAAGCAGGATATCCATCACTTGCCATAACAACACCAAGTGTTACACGATCATCCCATTCTAATTCTGTCTTCGCATGGTTCATGATATTTTCTACCACATCACAGAAATCACTCTTTAATCTAGGTAGGATAACTTCTGCCTCAGGATCTCCGAAACGTGCATTAAATTCAATTGTTTTGATTCCGTTTTCCGTTAACATCAAACCACCATAAAGGAATCCGGTAAATGGATGACCTTCTTTTACCATTGCTTTTGCCATTGGTATCATAATAGAATGCATTGCATCCTCAATGATTTCAGGTGTAATCTTACGTACTGGAGAGTAAACACCCATACCACCGGTATTCGGTCCCATATCTCCATCAAATGCACATTTATGATCTTGCGCAACTTGCATTGGCAATACGATATCATCACAGACAAAACAAATAAGAGAAAATTCAAATCCCACTAAACATTCTTCAATGACAACTTTGTTTCCGGGAATATCAAAAGCGATATCCAAAGCATCCAAAGCCTCTTTTAAGGTATATGCTACCGTTACCCCTTTTCCTGCTTTCAATCCATCTTCTTTGATAACGATAGGTGCTCCTTCACTTTCTACATAATGAATGGCATCCTCTTTATTGTCAAATGTTTGATAAGCTGCTGTCGGTATTCCGTATTTCGCCATAATGGCTTTTGCGAAATCTTTGCTGGACTCTACTTGTGCCGCATCTTTTGTTGGTCCGAAAATCTTCAAACCTTCCTTTTGGAATGCATCAACCACACCTAAACTCAAAGAGCTTTCAGGTCCTACAATCGTCAAATCGATTTCCTTTTCTTTTGCGAAAGCCACCAAACCATTTACATCACTGTCAGAAATATCGACGCATTCTGCCAGATCTTTCATTCCCGGATTTCCCGGAGCTGCATAGATTTTATGTACTCTTGCACTTCTGCTTACTGCATGAACAAGGGCATGTTCTCGCCCACCTTTACCAATTACCAATACTTTCATTGTCCGCTTCCTTTCCTACTCAAAATAAAAACATGAAAAGTTAAAGTAAACCTTTCATGTACTTGAAAAGATTTACTTGTAGTCCGCTGATTTACGGTCAGCAGGTAGAGACGCTAGTCAGCCATATTCTGATGCTATACAAGTTTGTTACCACATTTATTTTACTTTATTTTTCTTACTTTTACAATGTGAAATCAGGTAATCCTGCATTTTATTGATTGATTTCTTTACATCCTTCCATACAACTCTAAAAAATCGAGTATCCTTTCAAAAAACCGAAAACGCAAATACCATAGATTGCTCTATCCATTGCTTTTTTACGCATTTATTTTATTTCATACAATTAATTAGATAACACATAACTAGCAGATGTACCATCTAATCCTATGCTATCTTTTGTGATTGAAATTCTACCATCACCATATAACACCGTTTTTGATCCATCTTCCATCACTGTAAAACGTATAGATGTTTCAAAACGATCGATATCCTTAGGTAATTGTTCTACCTGAATCACAAAGCTATCTTTCCCATCTTTTGTTTCCTTAGTAATACTTGCCGGTATCTTTGGATTCGTAAATTCGGCTTTTATGATGCTTTTCTCTTCTACATCCACAATGATACGATAGACTCTATCATTATGTTCGATACGATCTAATGATATCAGCTTCACACTAGGAGTAGTAACGAGTTCATAATGATGCATACCGACATCAACTGTTTTTTCTTGTCCGAATTCCTTATAACGCACTTTAGAAAATTCTGACGCATTTTGTTTTGTGACATTCCATAACATTGTCTTCGTATGCTTTTTCTGTAGAAATCTCCCTTCTGTTACTTCATCGATAAGATTCAAATGATAAGCCGGTTCTACTTGTTTCGTTGTTTTCACATCATCAATTCCCTCAACACTGATCGTTTTGATTCCATGATAGGTAATCGCCACATGAAAGCTTCTACCCAACTGTTCTTGCGGTTCACTCATTACCAGATATACGCTGTTTCGTTCAAAGGTAACCGGCTTCATATAAATATAGGTTGCACCAATCAGTAATACAAGCAGAATCGCAATCACTATTTTTTTCATAAGATGATACCTCCATTCTCTATTTTTATCTTCTTATGAAGTTCTACCGGATACAGGTTCTCACCTTCACAGAAATTGGTAATCGTAATGTCCATATATATAGCATCACAATGTTGTTCCCATGTACCTTCAAAGAAGATAGAAAGTGTGCCGTCATCTATGGAATTCATAGACACATCACTGGATGCCCCTCCTTCACTGATATGAAAAACTTCATTTTTTTGAGGTTCTCGATTCAGCTTATACTCTAAGATAAATCCATAATGTTTTCCATCATTTGCATAATAAACCGTTACATTCTCTTCTATCTTTTTGATTTCTAAAGAATAGGCTTCACCGACTTTTTCCGGTAACATGTCCTCATACATTTTCTTTTTATCCTCTTTCGTCAACGTCGCAAAAGAAACTCGATCAAGTAGATTACATTCTTGAGGTTGTGAATCAGAAGGTGTAATGATTGCGACAATGATCAAAACAATGGTACTTAACAATAGATATAACTTCATGAGTTTATCAGGTTCCATTGCCTTCACACGTTTTCCTTCTAATACTTGATTGATCTTTTTCTCATAATATCGTCTATAGACCTTATATAACAAAATACCGACGATCACACAAATCAATAACGCTATCAAAACGATCTGAATACGGTTTTCCATTTCCTTCACCTCCTAGAATCCCATTTCTTCTTTGAAATGATAATAATAACTTCGTGATACTTCGATTTGTTCTTCATTACTCAAAAGAAGCACAAACTTCATATTCAGACTTGTCTTAATGCGACGGATATCTTTTTTATTGACAATAAAAGCTTTATGAATTCTTAAAAATCCCTTTTCATATAAGCTTGCTTCTAGCTGATACATGGTTTCTTTTATTTGATATCGTCCTTCTTTTGTATGAACATAAACGATGTTATTACTTGCTTCGATATAAATGATATCATTCACAGAAATACGAAAGTATTCCTCTTGATCTTTGACCAATAACACATTATGCTCATGATGTAACTCATATAAAACAAATGGTGCATCATCGCTATATTCAATTTCATTTTTATTGATTGCGGTTTTGATAAGTTCCTTATTTTCTTTTGTTGCGATCAATTTCAACTTCATAGTTATCACCCCTCATAGCCATTAAATTTACTAGCTTTTCTATCTCTTTCCTTTTCACCTACAGTTTACCTTACCCCTCTTAGAAAAGAAAGGAAAACCAGGTATCCTACAATACAGGAGAATAAGATGCACTACCTTATCATAAGTGATGAATAATTCCTATCTATTGGGCATATGAATGCATAGTAGGCATAAATTTTCAAAAAATGAAAGATGAATGAAACTTTTTAGACCTTAAGAACGTTATATCAATAGAAGGTGATCTATATGAAAGAAACGAATAAAATAACACGTATCTGTTGTATCAGTTGGATCTTATGTATCTGTAGCTATTTATGTGCCATTTTGATACGATCTTATATGTATTCCACAATGATGATTAATAATCAAATTGAAGAGTCTATCATCCAACGCATTGATTTTTTAGATACCTTGATTCAGCTTATCTATGATGTTTTTATCATCCTCATGCTTTCTACTTTTCTTTATTTAATAGAACGTTTTCTTCATGCATCCCTAAAAAAAGACTGTTATTTTACAGGATTGACCCTCATCACCTGTATGCTTCTTTCCTTACTAAGTGTCATCCTTTTTGAAATCCCTAAAACAACAGCATTCGCCCCTTTTCAACTCTTTCCACACTTTTTCTTTTTTCTGGCGATTTTGGCCATAATGAATGTGCTTCGAAAACGCCATGATGCTATTCACACTCATAATTTCACATAGAATTCAGGTATCATTCGGTAGAATCCAAAATCAAAAAGAATTATAATAAAGAAGACGAAAGGAAGTTTTCACATGTTGGGTCAAATCATTTGTATATCCATTCTTTTAAGCTTGCTTCAATTCTTTTTCTATAAGAAAAAGGTACATAAACTAATTTTTTATATCCTTCCTACCATAATGATTTGTTATATGATCTTTGTTATTTTTCATACTGTTAGAGAACAGGCATTGATCAACACTAGTTTTCCACTTTCACTTAAAGTTTTAGGCATGCTGTTACCTTGCATGATTTCGCTTATTTTGATGATCATTTGTGACATAAAAAAACAGTAAAATCTTGATTATCCCCTAAAACACTGTATCTATCGCACTATCAAAGGATTGCAACCATTCATTTTACTACTTATTTACTACTGACGAATGAGCCTTGATACGCTGATATTCTGTGATATGCAAAGATATGGTACAGCACATCCGTATTGAAACATCAAAATTGAATAAAGCATATAGACTACGGAACGCCTAAAAAGAAGCGTTCCTTTTCTATTTTCAGCCGTTCAGAAATGGACGGCTATTTTATTACCCAAACGAAAGGAGCATTACATGAAGAAAATATTTAAACGGTTGCTGACTGCTACGCTGACACTGGCAACCCTCTTTACCTCATTACCAGCTACGCAGGTACACGCTTCATCAAACAGTGTTGTCCGCTTGGAAAAGCACCCGCAATACAGCTATGAGTTTGACAACAGCTATCCTGCACCATTCAACTATAAATCTGGCTGGCAAAGCTGGTGGACGTTCCACATGAATGTAAATGCAAGTGGAATGGAAAAGATTGTCTACTGTATGCAGTTCAGTATTCCATGCAATACAGGCGACCAGTACAACCATCAGAATACACATCCAGATATCAACGCCAAGGAACAGAAGCTATTACAGCGTGCCTTGGTCTTTGGCTACAATGAAAATACAGGCAACCTGTATGGTGGCTCATGGCTTGACAATGCTATGGCAACACAAGCAATGGTGTGGGTCATTACAGGCGGTCAATATGGTACGTCATGGGAAAGCAGAATTGCAGACAATCTTCTGCAAGACAATCCAACCGCACGCAGTATCTACAATCAAATTCGTGCCAACATGGAAAGCTATGACACTATCCCCAGCTTTACGACTTCCAGTGCTGGCAGTGCAAAAGATTATGAAATGAAATACAACATGAATACAGGCAAATTTGACTTGACACTAGAGGACAGCAGAAACGCATTGAAATACTTTGACTTTTCCGCTTCTGGTGTGAGTGTACAGCGTAATGGTAACAAGCTGGTATTATCTGCACCAACTGAAAAGCAGTTCGACACCATCACATTGAAAGCCAACAAGAACTTGCCAAAAGACGCTTTACCGTCTTTGATTTCTGGTACGCCCGAATTTTGGTACAACCCTACACAGCAGAATTTCACTTCATTAAATGTGAGTGGCTCTCGTGAAGCTGTACCAGCATATTTCAAGCTACATACAGAAAAAATCGGACATATCAAATTAAAGAAAACGTCCGAAGATGGTATTGTAAGTGGATTGCGTTTTCAGATTACAGGAAACGGCATTGACCGTATCTACACCACAGATAAAGACGGCAATATCCCTATACAAAACCTTGTTGCTGGTGATTATGTCATTACCGAAGTAGATACACCGAACAAATACGTTCAGCCACATACACAGGTGGTAACAGTCAAGCCTGCGGAAACCACAGCGGTAGACTTTAGCAATGTTCTCAAAAAGTTCAATATCCATGTCACAAAGTCGGATGAGGAAACAGGTAGCGACCAACAGGGTGACGCAACCCTTGACGGTGCAGAATATGACATCTACAACAGTCAAGGCGACCTTGTAGACCATATGAAAGCTGACGGCAAGACTGCCACAAGTAAATTGCTGGTCTTAGGTACATACAAGATTTATGAAGTCGTACCGCCAACAGGCTACACCTTGAATAATCAGCCTATCACTGTCACTGGTGACTTTGAGGGGCAGACTGTGGAAATCGGACGAGCTGACACAGGTATCACCGATAGAGTTATCAAAGGTCAAGTCGCAGTCACAAAGTTTGCAGACAAGCCACTGACTGGAAACAGTGAGGACGGCGGTATCAAACAGCCTTTAGAGGGTATCGAGTTTACGTTGACCTTGAAAAGTACAGGTGTTGAAGCCTGCAAGATTACGACTGACGCAGACGGCTACGCTATCACACCTTTACTGCCCTATGGTGTCTATCGTATCGAGGAAAGCAAAGGTGCAGAGGGTTACAGAAAAATTGAGCCTTTCGACATCAGGATTGACAGCAACGGTAAGATTTACAAGTATATCCTAGAAAATACCGTCTATGAAACAGAGGTAAAAATCATCAAGAAAGACGCTGAAACTGGCAAGGTCATTCCGCTTGCTGGTACACAGTTCAAAATCAAGGACAGTGCTGGTAATTGGGTAACACAGAAATACAACTACCCGAAACCAACGACCATTGACACATTTTCCACTGCCGAAGATGGAACGCTGGTACTTCCACAGTCCTTGCCTGCTGGTGATTATGGATTGTATGAAGTCAAAGCACCATACGGCTACACAGTATCAAAAGAGCCTATCCCTTTTACCGTATCTGCCAGTGACCCATCTACCATGCTGGAAGTCACAAGCAGAAACAAGCCAGTCAAAGGAACGGTCACAATCGAGAAGCAAGGTGAGCGTTTTGTCGCAAGTGACAATATCGGTACGGAATTAGGTATCATGTTCTCGCCCATCTATGAGTTAAAGAATTTAGAGGGTGTGACCTTTGATATCGTGGCGGTTGAGGATATCACCACACAGGACGGTACAATCCGTTATGAACAGGGTGAAATTGTTGATACCATTACCACAGGAAAAGACGGCAAAGCGACTTCAAAAGCACTGTACTTAGGAAAGTATCAAGCCGTAGAAAAAAGTACATTAGATGGCTTTGTGTTAGACGGTACGGCACACCCATTTGAATTGACCTATCAAGACCAAGACACAGAGCTTGTGACAACTTCCATGTGTCTTGAAAATACACGCCAAAAAGCTAAGGTTTCCTTATTCAAAGAGTATGAAACAGCAGGAAATCAAGAATATAACCCATTATCAGAAATCATATTCGGGTTGTATGCTCGTGAAGATATCCTTACACATGGCGGTGATATCGGTATCAAAAAAGGCTCATTCATTGAAGCAATCAGCCTTGACGAATTAGGAAACGGAAACATCAGTACCGACCTGCCAGCAGGAAGCTACACCATCAAAGAGATAGCAACAGGAAAAGGCTACCTGCTTACTGATACAGCTTACGACTTTGATTTTAAATATATGGGGCAGGAAGTGCCTTACATTCCTATCCATGTGAATGACGGCAAGCCTATTATGAATAAGCTCATGCGTGGCAATCTTGAAATCACAAAAACAAGTGAGGACAAAAAGGTTGAGGGTATCAGCTTCAAGGTATCTGGTACAACGGAAATCGGTACAACCTTTGAAGAAATCTACAAGACAGATAAAGACGGTAAAATCAGTATCAAAAATCTGTTAGTAGGCACTTATGAAGTATCAGAGGTTGTAGACGATTTGACAGTCGGTTATATCACACCAGAGAGCCAGACCGTTACTATTAAACATGATGAAACAGCAGAAATCAAAATGGAAAACAAGCTCATTCATGGTGGTTTCAATCTGTTAAAAACAGACGAGGACAAGAAGCCTTTAGCTGGTGTCAAGTTTGGCTTATATAAGGCAGATGGCACACCACTGGTAGAGTTTATCACTGGTAAAGATGGCACATACAGCATGAGTGATTTGTTGTATGGCGACTACTACCTAAAAGAGCTGGAAACGGTGAAAGGCTATGAATTTGACAAAGAAGCTGTATATGCGTTCAGTGTATCAAAAGACGGTGAAATCATTGAGATAACAGCCGTCAATAAAAAGATACCAGAAACACCAGTTACTAAAACAGACAGTCCGAAAACTGGTGATACAAGCAACGCTACCGCATTACTGCTACTGCTTGGAATGTCTGGAATATCTTTAGCAGGTATCAGCTTCATTCAGTACCGCAAGAAGAAAAAAGCTGAATAGCAGGTGGTGAGGATATGAACACCACACGTTCCCCACCGTTTTAATTAAAAGGAACAGCCAACACATGGCTGGTAACACCCTTACTTCTGCTTAGTGACCGCCTTTCAGTATGAATGGAGCTTGTCAAGGGTGCTGAAAGCACAACGCTTGCCCTTGATAAGATACAGGCATACTGGTACTCTGTGTCACGCAGAAGAAAGAGAAACAACAAAACAAAAATTCATATAGAAAGAAAAGAGGAAAATAATTATGGAATTAAAATTTGTAGTGCCGAACATGGAAAAGACATTCGGCAATTTAGAATTTGCAGGAGAAAGCGAGGTTGTACAGCGTCGGATCAACGGACGTGTAACGGCAGTGTCCCGAAGCTACAACCTTTACAGTGATGTGCAGAGAGCCGATGACATTATCGTGGTGCTTCCTGCTGAAGCTGGGGAAAAGCATTTCCAGCCAGAACAGAAAGTGAAGCTGATTAACCCACGCATTAGTGCAGAGGGTTACAAAATCGGCACAAGAGGATTTACAAACTATATCTTACTGGCAGATGATATGCTGCCGGAGAGCAAATAAGGAGGACTGAAAAAATGAGATTAGCAAACGGAATCGTGATTGAAAAAGAAAAGACATTTGGGCAGTTGAAATTCTCTGCCCTTAGACGTGAGGTGCATATCCAGAATGAGGACGGCACAGTCAGCGATGAAATCAAGGAACGCACCTACGACCTTAAATGCCGTGGACAGGGATGCATGATACAGGTGTCCATTCCTGCCACTGTACCGTTAAGGGAATTTGACTACAACGCAGAGGTGGAGCTTGTCAACCCTGTTGCGGACACAGTGGCAAATGCGACCTTTCAGGGGGCAGACGTGGACTGGTTCATCAAGGCAGATGACATTGTGTTGAAGAACAAAGGCGGTCAGACCGGAAGCCCACAGGGACAGCCAGCAGGAAACCCACAGAACCATAACAACCAGACACAAGGCAAGAAATAGGCTGACAAGGAGGAACTATGCCCTTTTACAAATATAAGGGAAAGCGTATCAGAGCCAGTGACAAGTCACTACTGTACCGCTTCTGTGCCGGAACGCTCCTGTCCCTGTTCATGGCGCTCATACTGCTTCTGAACGTGGGACAGCTCATGCGTACCGACTGGGACACGTTTCGTCCTATCCGCAATGACAGGCTGGCGTTCTCGCTCTCCCCATACAACTTCATAACCATTATTATAGCGGCTGGTATCTGTATACTGGTCGCTTTTCTGTATCACCGCTTCTGCTATGACCGACTGAAACAGCTCATACACCGCCAAAAGCTGGCACGCATGATACTGGAAAACGGCTGGTATGAAGCGGAAACGACACAGGGAAACAGCTTTTTCACTGATTTAGCGTCCAGCAGGACAAAAGAGAAAATCAGCTACTTTCCCAAAATGTATTACCGCATGGAGAAAGGCTTGCTCCATATCCAGTGTGAAATCACGCTGGGGAAATATCAAGACCAGCTTTTGAGCCTTGAAGATAAGCTGGAAAGCGGATTGTATTGCGAGCTGACCGACAAGCTGCTATATGACGGCTACGTGGAATACACCATGCTCTATGATATGATAGCAAACCGCATTTCCATAGAGGAAGTACAAGCAGAAAACGGGGGCTTGCGCTTGATGAAGAATCTTGTCTGGGAATATGACGCACTCCCTCACGCCCTTATCTGTGGTGGGACTGGTGGCGGTAAGACGTATTTTATCCTTACCATCATTGAAGCTCTGCTGCGGACAAATGCCGTTCTCTATGTGCTTGACCCAAAGAACGCCGACCTTGCGGACTTGGGGGCTGTCATGCCAAATGTCTACTACCAAAAGGAAGATATGACAGAGTGCGTCAATGCGTTCTATGACGGCATGGTGGCACGTTCCGAAACAATGAAGCTCATGCCGAACTACAAGACGGGACAGAACTATGCCTATCTGGGGCTTGCTCCCCACTTCCTTATCTTTGACGAATACGTGGCGTTCATGGAATGTCTTACCACAAAGGAAAGCATTGCCGTGTTAAGCCAGCTAAAGAAAATCGTCATGCTGGGACGGCAGGCTGGCTACTTTCTTATCTTGGCTTGTCAGCGTCCAGACGCAAAGTATTTCAGCGACGGCATACGTGACAATTTCAACTTCCGTGTTGCCTTGGGACGCATGAGTGAGCTTGGCTACGGCATGATGTTTGGAAGCGACACAAGCAAGAAGTTTTTCCAGAAGCGTATCAGGGGGCGGGGTTATTGTGACGTTGGTACAAGTGTTATCAGTGAGTTTTATACTCCCCTTGTCCCCAAAGAACACGATTTTTTACAGACTATAGGCACGCTTGCCATGACAAGGCAAGATATACCAAAAGAACCGATAAAGGAGGATTCAACAAATGAATGATAAAGTAATTGAAGTTTTAAACGAACACACAGGAAAGGGGATGAAATGCATCTGCGCTGGCTATGACAGCTTTCTTTCAGACTGCCATGAATTTGTACTGCCACGATACAGACAATTCAAATGCAATCCCAAAAATCAATTTGACTTAAAGGCTGATAATGTCCTTTCAAAAGCGATTGAGGAAGAGCATTTTTTGCCAGACCTGTTTTACATCCGACTGAATAAAAAGCAATCGGTGTGTAACTCCCAGATAGATTATGTGTTTGAATTGCTGGACAGAGCCTTTCTTGAAAAAGACAACATCCGTCAGAATGAATTGGATAAAGACGTACTGGAAGCCTGTCTTTCCCCAGAGGTTGATTATGTGATGATATATGTTGGCATGAACAGGTAAGCCCAGCCACAAAACGGAGAGGGCGGTCAGCGAAGCGAACAAGACCGCAGGAGCGACGTTTTGTGGTGCAGGGCTTGCCCTGCACCAGTACAGCCCCTCGGTATCTAACAGAGGGGTACAATACAACAGGAAACAGTCAAAAAAGTAACGGAAACTCCGCTAAGTACAAGGGTTTTCGTCAAATTGCCGTGAGTGTGACATGGGCGGTCAAATGTCACATTCCATGAATGGAGGGATAACAACTGAATGAAAACGACTGGATAACGGCATTTAAGGACAGACGCTCTGCCTACAGCATATCGCAGACAAAGCTTGCGGTCATGGCAGGAATGAGCCGTGAACAGGTAAGCCGTATCGAAAACGGCAAGGTCAGGCTGACAGAGGAAATCAAGAGCCAGCTTGACGACGCACTGGAAAAATTCAATCCAGACAATCCGCTTACCATGCTGTTTGACTATGTGCGGATTCGGTTTCCCACAATGGACGTGAAGCACGTCATACAGGATATCCTAAAGCTCAACATGAGCTACCTGCTGCATGAGGACTTCGGCTTTTACAGCTACACGGAGCATTACTATATCGGTGACATCTTCGTGCTGACCTCTGCTGACGAGGAAAAAGGTGTCCTGCTGGAACTCAAAGGCAAAGGGTGTCGGCAGATGGAAAGCTACCTGCTGGCACAGGAACGGTCATGGTATGACTTCCTCATGGACGCTCTGGTGGACGGCGGCGTGATGAAGCGTCTTGACCTTGCCATCAACGACAAGGCAGGCATCCTTGATATTCCAGAGCTTATCAGAAAATGCAGCCATGAGGAATGTGTCAGCCTGTTCCGTTCCTACAAGTCCTATGCTTCGGGTGCGCTGATAAAGCATGACGAGCAGGACAAGGCAGGAATGGGACACACGCTGTATATCGGTTCGCTGAAATCAGAAATCTATTTCTGTATCTACGAAAAGGCACAGGAACAGTATGCAAAGCTGGGGATTCCACTTTCCGATACGCCCATCAAGAACCGCTTTGAAATCCGGCTGAAAAATGAGCGTGCTTATTATGCAGTGCGTGACCTGCTGACCTATTATGATGCAGAGCGGACGGCGTTCGACATCATCAACAACTATCTCCGCTTTGTGGACAGGGAGGAACACAAGCGTCACAGCGACTGGAAGCTCAATGACCGCTGGGCATGGTTTATCGGTACAGGACGTGAGCGTTTGAAGCTGACGACAAAGCCAGAGCCGTACACGCTGGAGCGGACGCTCAAATGGATTGCAAGGCAGGTCGCCCCTACCCTTGAAATGCTGGAAAAGATAGATGCTGGAAACGGCACGGACTATCTGAAAAGTATACGGGAAGCGGCAAAACTCACAGAAAAACATGAACAGATTATCAGACAGCAGACGGCTTCCAGTGAGGAAGTCGTTTTTCAGTCAAAGGAGGAATAGGAAATGCTGGAATTATTGAAAGATTTATTGCTGGTATCACTTGGCATGGGCATGGGTGTCACGCTCATGTGTATTTTAAAGGTCGGCAAAATGGCTGACGAACAAATGGAAGAAATGAAGAAGGAGGACTAAAACATGAATTTTGGACAGAACTTATACAACTGGTTTTTATCGAACGCACAGAGCCTTGTATTGATGGCGATTGCCGTTATCGGTGTTTACTTAGGCTTCAAGCGTGAGTTTTCAAAACTTATCGGCTTTCTGGTGGTAGCCTTGATTGCGGTAGGTCTGGTATTCAACGCCGGCGGCGTGAAAGATGTACTTCTGAACCTGTTTAATAAGATTATCGGTGCATAAGATAAATGGTTTTGCAGACAGGCAAAACCCACCTTTCCCCCTAGTGGAGCTGGGCTTAGGGGGAATGAAAGGGGGTAAGGAATGGTACAAGAAAAAATCCCAGCCAAAAGAAAGGACGTGAAAACGAATGGAAGAATTAAGAGTTTATATTGAAGCAACAACACCAACGTACGGCGAACTTCCCTCCGCTTGGTTTGATTTGCCGATTGATGAAACAGAGTTTGAAGAACTGCTCGGCGTGGAAGCTGACAGCGAGGATTACCGCATTGTGGAAATGGAACTGCCCTTTACAGATGATGTGACGGAAGCAACCACCATTGATACCCTCAATGACCTGTATTCCATGTATGAAAACCTGCCAGCAGAAGTAAGAGAAGAACTGCCTGCGTTCATGGCGTATTATTCCAATCTGGACGAGCTGCATAATTACAGGCATGACATTGTTCACTATGCCAACTGTAACTCCATGACAGATGTTGCCCGTCATATGCTGGCTGATGACCCAGCGTTCAACACTCTGTCAGAAGATTGTATGCGATACTTTGATTTTGAAGCCTACGGACAATCCCTTGATGAAAACGGGCGTTTTATCGAAACAGACCACGGCATTTTTGAGATACCGTGGTAAGAAAAGAGGTGTCAGCCTATGGCAGATGATATGCGTGTCTACATTGCCAACCTCGGCAAGTACAACGAGGGATATTTAGTCGGCGACTGGTTCTCGTTCCCTCTCGATTATGAAGAAATCGCAGAGCGTATCGGACTGAACGGCGAATATGAAGAATATGCCATTCACGATACCGACAACTTCCCCTGTGAAGTGTCAGAATACAGCTCCATCGACGAGCTGAACAAGCTGTACGAACTGATAGAGGAACTTCCAAAGGAAGTCGTGGACAGTCTGGATGACTTCATTTCCTATTATGGGGACGTGGAGAGTGTCGCAGAACACAAGGACGAGATTTACTTCTACCCCGACTGTGACGGTATGGAGGACGTGGCAAGGTACTATGTAGACGAACTGCAAACGCTGGGGGAAATCCCGCCCAGCTTACAATACTATATTGATTATGAAGCATATGGGCGTGACTTGGAAATCGGCGGTTACTTTATCGAAACCAGTTACGGCATGTGTGAAATCCAGCGATAAGCTGTCAGATCTGTACCTGCAAAGGTGCTACTGACAGCTTATTTACATGTAAGGGCAGTTGGCAAATGCTGACTGCCCTTTTCAATGAAAGGAGTGAAACGATTTGAAGAAAGTAAAAAGCTATACGGGCATCTGGAACGTGGAAAAAGTCTTGTATTCCATCAACGATTTTAACCTCCCGTTCCCGATTACCTTTTCACAGATGGCGTGGTTCGTGCTGACAGAATTTCTCATTATCCTGTTTGCCGACCTGCCGCCACTCAATCTGATTGAGGGAGCATTTCTGAAATACTTCGGAATCCCTGTTGCCCTCACATGGTTCATGTCGCAAAAGACGTTTGACGGCAAGAAGCCATACAGCTTCCTAAAGTCCATGACGACCTTTGCCCTGCGACCCAAAGTGACTTATGCAGGAAAGGCGGTAAGACTGCATAGCCAGAAATTCAACGAAAGCATTACCGCAGTAAGGAGTGAGGTGCATGTTCCCCATTAAATATATTGACAACAACCTTGTATGGAACAGGGATGGCGAGGTGTTCGCCTATTATGAGCTTGTCCCCTACAATTACAGCTTCTTATCCCCAGAGCAGAAATTTATCGTGCATGACAACTTCCGTCAGCTCATTGCACAATCCCGTGAGGGAAAGCTCCATGCCTTACAGATTGCAACGGAAAGCTCCATAAGAAGCATACAGGAAAAATCCAAACGGCTTATCACAGGAAAGCTCCGTGAGGTCGCCACGGCAAAGATTGACGAGCAGACCAAAGCCCTTGTAGAAATGATTGGTGACAATCAAGTGGACTACCGCTTTTTCCTCGGCTTCAAGCTCATGGTGACAGAGCAGGAAGCCAGCCTTTCCAGCATGAAGCAGTCGGCTTTTATGGGCTTCAAGGAATTTCTGCTAGAAGTCAATCATACGCTCATGGGCGACTTTGTGTCTATGAGTAATGACGAAACCAGCCGTTATCTGAAAATGGAAAAACTGCTGGAAAACAAGATTGCCCGACGCTTCAAGGTGCGCCGTCTGGATAAAAACGATTTTGGTTATCTCATAGAACACCTCTACGGACGGGATGGCGTGGCGTATGAAGATTATGAGTATCAGCTCCCCAAAAAGAAGCTGAAAAAAGAAACGCTCATCAAGCGGTATGACCTTATCCGTCCGACCCGCTGCCTGATTGAGGAAAGCCAGCGGTACTTACGATTGGAACATGAGGACAGCGAAAGCTACGTGACTTATTTTACGGTCAATGCCATTGTCGGGGAGCTTGACTTCCCGTCCAGTGAAATCTTCTATTTCCAGCAACAGCAGTTTACATTTCCCATTGATACGTCAATGAACGTGGAAATCGTAGGAAACAAGAAAGCCTTAACCACGGTCAGAAATAAGAAAAAAGAATTGAAAGACTTAGACAACCACGCCTATCAAGCTGGAAGCGAAACCAGCAGTAACGTGGTGGACGCTCTGGACAGTGTGGACGAACTGGAAAACGATTTAGACCAGAGCAAGGAAAGCATGTACAAGCTCTCCTATGTGATACGGGTATCTGCCCCCGACCTTGAAGAACTAAAACGGCGAGCCGACGAGGTCAAGGACTTTTATGACGACTTGAACGTGAAGCTGGTGCGCCCTGCTGGGGATATGCTGGGACTGCACGGCGAATTTTTACCAGCCAGCAAGCGTTACATCAATGACTATGTGCAGTATGTGAAGTCCGACTTTCTGGCAAGCCTTGGCTTTGGTGCTACGCAAATGCTGGGAGAAAATGAGGGTATCTATATCGGGTATTCCGTGGACACGGGACGCAACGTCTACCTACAGCCTGCCCTTGCCAGTCAGGGGATAAAAGGAACGGTCACGAACGCCCTTGCTTCTGCCTTTGTGGGGAGCCTTGGCGGTGGAAAGTCATTCTGCAACAACCTGCTTGTCTACTATGCCGTTCTCTTTGGCGGACAGGCAGTCATTTTAGACCCAAAATCGGAACGTGGAAACTGGAAAGCGACACTTCCAGAGATTGCGGACGAGATAAACATCGTCAATCTGACAAGTGATGAAAGAAACAAAGGACTGCTTGACCCGTTCGTGATTATGAGAAATGAAAAGGACGCTGAAAGTCTGGCAATCGACACGCTGACATTTCTTACGGGGATTTCCTCACGGGACGGCGAAAAATTCCCCGTGCTTCGTAAGGCGGTGCGCTCCGTGACCCAGAGCCAGACAAAAGGACTGCTCCTTGTCATTGACGAGCTGCGCAAAGAAGATACGCCGGTTGCAAGAAATATCGCAGACCACATCGAATCATTCACGGATTATGATTTTGCACACCTCTTATTTTCGGACGGCAACGTGGAACACGCAATCAGTCTGGAAAAGCAGTTGAACATCATACAGGTGGCAGACCTTGTGCTACCCGACAAGGACACGACCTTTGAAGAATACACGACGATTGAACTGTTATCGGTGGCAATGCTTATCGTAATCAGTACCTTTGCGCTGGACTTCATCCATTCCGACAGGTCGGTTTTTAAGATTGTAGACCTTGACGAAGCATGGGCGTTCCTCAATGTCGCACAGGGAGAAACGCTTTCTAACAAGCTGGTGCGTGCCGGTCGTGCCATGAACGCAGGGGTTTACTTTGTCACACAGGCTTCCGGCGACGTATCAAAGGAGAGCCTGAAAAACAATATCGGGCTTAAATTCGCCTTTCGGAGCACTGACATAGGGGAAATCAAGCAGACCCTAGAATTTTTCGGCATTGACAAGGAGGATGAGAACAACCAGAAACGCTTGCGTGACTTGGAGAATGGACAGTGCTTATTGCAGGACTTGTACGGGCGTGTAGGCGTGGTGCAGATACATCCTGTATTTTCTGACCTGCTGACTGCCTTTGATACCAGACCGCCCGTGAGAAATGAGGTGGTGTGATGGATTGGAAACAGGCAGGAAAGAAACTGCTTCATGTTCTGAACATCGTCCTGCTGGCTGCCGTTATCACGATTGCGCTTCTTGCACTGACAGGCACAGTCGCCCATGCAACAGGACTGGTGGACGATACCATAAATGCCGGCAACCTGTATTCCAAGTACCCACTTTCCAATTATCAGCTAGACTTCTACGTGGACAATAGCTGGGACTGGCTGCCGTGGAACTGGCTGGATGGCATCGGAAAGTCGGTGCAGTACGGGCTTTACTGTATCACCAACTTTGTCTGGACTATCAGCTTATATCTAAGCAACGCCACAGGCTACGTGGTGCAGCAAGCCTACAAGCTGGATTTTATCAATGACATGGCAGACAGTATCGGGAAAAGCATACAGACCCTTGCAGGTGTCAGTCAGAACGGCTTTGGAAGCTCCGGCTTTTACGTGGGCTTCCTGCTGCTGATTATTCTTGTGGTGGGAATCTACGTTGCCTACACGGGACTTATCAAACGGGAAACCAGCAAGGCAATCCACGCAGTCATCAACTTTCTGGTGGTGTTCCTCGTATCAAGTGCCTTTATCGCCTATGCTCCCGACTACGTGAAGAAAGTCAACGAGTTTTCGAGTGACATCAGCACCGCTTCGCTGGACTTGGGGACAAAAATCATGCTTTCAGACAGTGACAGCAAGGGCAAGGACAGCGTGGACTTGATACGGGACAGCCTGTTTTCCATACAGGTGCAACAGCCGTGGCTGCTGCTTCAATTCGGCAATTCCAATGCAGAGGAAATCGGGGCTGACCGTGTGGAAGCTCTGGTATCTGCCAGCCCGACGGACGGGGAAACCAGAGAGGACGTTGTGAAAACGGAAATCGAGGACAGGGACAACGACAACATGACGATACCGCAGGTCGTAAACCGATTAGGCATGGTGTTCTTCCTGCTTATCTTCAATCTGGGAATCACGATATTTATTTTTCTGCTTACGGCTATGATGATTTTCAGCCAGATACTGTTTATCATCTTCGCCATGTTCCTGCCTGTGAGCTTCCTACTCTCCATGATACCCAGCTTTGAGGGCATGGCAAAACAGGCAGTCGTCAAGGTGTTCAACACCATTATGACGAGGGCTGGCATCACCTTGGTCGTGACCGTGGCATTTTCCATATCCAGCATGTTCTACAACATATCTTCGGACTACCCGTTTTTTATGGTGGCGTTCTTGCAGATAGTGACGTTTGCAGGCATCTACTTCAAGCTGGGCGACATTATGAGTATGTTCAGCCTTAACGCTGGGGACAGCCAGAGCATGGGACGCAGGATATTCCGCAGACCATACATGTTCATGCGCCACAGGGCAAGGCGAATGGAACGGCGCATGGTACAGGCAGTCGGGGCTGGAAGTGCGGCAAGTGCTGTCACAGGTTCTAAATTTTCCAAAGATAAGCCAGCCAGTACCGCTTCCAGTCAGAAACGGACACGGGACAACCGAACCGCTTCGTCAATGGGAAGCCGTGCAGGTTCCGCCGTTGGTGCGGTGCTTGACACGAAAAACCGTATCAGGGATAAGGCAGCTTCTGCCAAGCAGTCCGTCAAGGATATGCCGACACAGGCAGGCTACGCCGTTCACGCTGCAACGGAGAAAGCGAAGGAAAATGTGTCAGACTTCAAGCGTGGCGTGGTGCAGGAACAGGAAACAAGGCAGTCAGGGCGTGCTGACAAACGAAACCAGCGCAGACAGAGTGTGGCACAGAAGCGTATGGAAATGCAGAAAGCACAGGAAGCAAGGCGTTCTCAAAAGAAAGCGGACGAATCAGCGACAACAGGAGCTACCCGTCCCCATGAGCGACCAGCAACCACACCAAAGCCAGAAGCAAAGACCGTACAAAAACCAGAGGATAAAAAACGCCCTGCCGTCACTGCTCCCAAGCAGAGTGCCGCCGTCAAGGAAACACCAGTCAAAGAGCGTCCTGTTACAGCTGGGGCTTCCATGAAAGCTGCCGACCAGCACGTACAGCGTCAGACCGTCAAGGCTGGGGATAAGTCCCCTGCCACCCAGACACAGGAAACAGGACGGAACCTGAAAACGGAACGGACAGTAAAAAACCGGCAGACAAGGCAGGTGCAGCAATCCCAGAGAACCGCCCAGAAACAGACAGCGAATCATAAGAAGAAAGGACGCAGGAAATGAAGATAAGGCATATGGTGATTCTCGGCTGTATCTTTCCTGTGCTGTTCTCCCTCGTCCTGTTCTTCGGTGTATTGATGAGTGCAGAGGATGACGACGGGGGCGGTGGTACTTCTTCCACTGTTACAGGAATGAACCTTTCGCCCGAAGTCCTCAAACATCATCCGATGGTGGAAAAGTACGCACGGGAATACGGTATTGAGGATTATGTGAATTACCTGCTTGCGATTATGCAGGTGGAAAGCGGAGGGACGACGGCTGACGTTATGCAAAGCTCGGAAAGTCTGGGGCTTCCTCCCAACTCTTTAGATACGGAAAGCTCTATCAAACAAGGCTGTAAGTATTTCTCGGAACTGCTTACTTCTGCCAAAGGACAAGGGATAGAGGACATAAACGCCGTCATTCAAAGCTACAACTACGGTGGCGGTTATCTTGGCTATGTGGCTGGAAACGGGAGAAAACACAGCTATACACTGGCAGAAAACTTCTCACGTACCCATTCGGGTGGTGTGAAAGTGACCTACACGAATCCGATAGCCGTTGCCCGTAACGGGGGCTGGCGGTACAACTACGGAAATATGTTTTATACCGAACTGGTAAACCAGTACCTAACGGTCACGCACTTTGACGACAAGACGGTACAGGCAGTCATGGACGAAGCATTGAAATATCAGGGCTGGCGGTATGTGTATGGCGGCGATAACCCCAACACCAGCTTTGACTGTAGCGGTCTGGTGCAGTGGTGCTACGGCAAGGCTGGCATCCGCCTGCCCCGTGTAGCGCAAGACCAGTACGACGTGACCCAGCATATACCACTGTCACAAGCAAAGGCTGGTGACTTGGTGTTTTTCCATTCTACCTATAACAGCGGAAGCTATGTAAGCCACGTCGGAATATATGTCGGCAACAACCGTATGTATCACGCCGGCGACCCTATCGGCTATGCAGACCTTACAGGTGCCTACTGGCAACAGCACTTAATCGGTGCGGGAAGAATCAAACAATAAAAGCAAAAAAGAAAGGACATACAACAATGTTTAAGAAAAAAGAAAAATCCATCAAAGAAAAAAAGGTGCGTACCGTGAAAGTCGGCACGCATAAAAAATCCGTAATTGCCCTGTGGCTGGTGCTGGCTGCAAGCGTCAGCTTCGGGGTGTATAAGAATTTTACGGCAATCGACCGGCACACCACCCATGAAAAGGAAATCATAGAGCTACGGCTCAATGATACCAACGGGATTGAGAATTTCGTGAAGAACTTCGCAAAATCCTATTACACATGGGACAACAGCAAGGAAGCCATAGAAAAGCGCACTGCTTCTATCAATGCGTATCTGACAAAGGCATTGCAGGACTTGAATGTGGACACGATTCGGACGGATATACCGACCAGCTCCACGGTCAGTGACGTGCAGATATGGAACGTGGC
This sequence comes from Hoskinsella mucinilytica, assembly GCF_045223415.1. Classification (NCBI taxonomy): domain Bacteria; kingdom Bacillati; phylum Bacillota; class Erysipelotrichia; order Erysipelotrichales; family Erysipelotrichaceae; genus Hoskinsella; species Hoskinsella mucinilytica. Next base: position 64,333 of record NZ_JBEQZJ010000022.1, read on the forward strand.
ACAGTCTGGGGAGAACGAGTTTACGGCTGCCTACGAAGTAGATCAGCAGATAAAGGAGGGCGTCCAGACGAGAGCGGTCAGTGCGACCTATACCGTGACTGTCCATGTGGACGCAGACAGAAACATGGTTATCACGAAGAACCCGACCCTTGCCCCGACATACCAGAAATCAGCTTTTGAACCAAAGACACAGGAAGCAGATGCAAGCGTGGACGCTGAAACCATGCAGGACGCAGCGGCATTTCTGGAAACCTTTTTCAAGCTCTACCCTACGGCTACCGAAAAGGAACTTGCTTATTATGTACAGGGAAATGTATTAGAACCGATAAACGGCGATTACCTTTTTGCAGAGCTTATCGAGCCTGTCTATACGGCGGCAGATGGAAAAGTCAAGGTCACGCTGTCAGTCAGGTATCTGGATAACAGCACCAAGGCAGCACAGATTTCACAGTATGACCTTATCCTCTCTAAAGAGGGGGACAACTGGAAAATCACAGGCTGACATCAAGGGAGTGTGTCACTTACAGCAAAGACATGAGCGGCACACTCCCCTTTTTCATCGTCAGATTCACTTTTCCTAAGCAAAAAAAGAAATTGTCTGTACCTGTAAAAAATGATATACTTTCACCAAGAAACAGCAATATTTCTTAGAAAGGCGGTGAAGCAGATGTACCGTATTGCAATCTGTGACGATGATGAAACATTCCTGCACCATTTAAGCCGGAAAACAGAAGAAATCCTGTCAGAAAACGCACTTATACGCGGCACAGATTTTGAAATAGAATCCTTCTGTGAAGCCGCACCCATAGAGCGCAGGATTTTGGAAAATGAAACTGCCTTCCAGCTTCTGCTGCTGGACATTGAGCTTTCCACGGAAAACGGGATGGCGCTTGCAAAGACGCTGCGCAAGCATCAGGTGACATGCAGCATCATCTATATCACGTCCCACCGTGACTACGTGTTTGACTGCTTCGATACACAGCCCCTGTGGTATCTGCTGAAACCGGTGGATTTTGAGAAGTTCAGGGATATCCTGTTATCCGATTACCGCCGAAACTATGCGGATGCAAGGCTTGTCCTTAAGATAGAGGGCAGACTGATTTCGATACCCTATGCCGATATCTACGCACTGGAAGCCACACAGCATCTTACAAGGATATGGCTTAAAGATGGCTGCCGTGACTGGAACGGCGCATTGTCCGCATTGAAGCCGCAGCTTCCGACGTTCAGCTTCTGCCAGTCCCATAACAGCTATATCCTCAATTTAAGCCATGTGAAAGAGATACAGTCCGCAGATGCCCTCATGGATGATGGCAGGACATTCCCCATCAGCCGCCGCTATCACGACCAGACATTAGACAGATATTTCGCCTTTTTGAAACTTTGACTTGCATATAAAAAACGCTGCTCTTTCCGTAATGGAAAAAAGACAGCGTTTTTCTTATTCCTGTTTTTCCGGCATCAGCAGGGCAGTCCGTACAATGAGTATGCCATGCTCCTGCTTGACTTGCAGCTTGCTGCTGTATTTCTTGGCAACCTCTGACATGGCTTTCATGCCATAGCCATGACCTGCCCCTTTACTGCTTACCGGCAGCCCTGTTTTTTCATCTTTCAAAAGCGTGCCGGTATAGGGATTGAGCGTTTCCACGAACAGATAACGTCCCCTGACGTGCATCGTCAATTCGATGTGCGGCTTTTCCCTGTCCAGCTCTGACACAGCTTCTATGGCATTGTCCAGCATATTCATCAGGAGCGTACACAGGTCATTGTCCGCAACCGTGATACCGGCAGGCACTTCCACATGTAAATCCATCTGGATATCCTGTTTCCTCGCTTTGGCAAGGGAGCGTGACACGATGGCATTGACGACAGGATGGCTGCATATCTTTACAGGCAGGATGTTTTCTGTTTCCTTTGTCAGTTCTTCCAGATAGTTTTCCAGTCGCTCCTTGTCCCCCTCATGGCTCAAATCCAGTAGCATATGAAGATGGCGCAGCATATCATGGCGCATAGTGGCTATCTCCGTGCTGCTTTCCTGCATATTCTGAATATTTTCACTAATCAGCTCATTTTTTACGGACAGGATGGACAGCTCGCTCTTTGTATCGGCAGCATTTTTTACAGTCAGAACGAAGCTGACAGTACCGCCAAGAATCAGCAGCAGGCTTCCACAACGCTGCAAGACCTCATACAACATCCTAACAGGTGAACACAGCATGATGACAAACTCTGCATCAGCGTTCCCTGTCAGTACAAAGCCCAACGCAGCCAACAAAATACAGGCAGCCACACTGAAAAATACCGGTGTAAATAAGCGGTAGACCGCATTTCTGTCTTTCCATTCCAAAACAGCAAACACCCCAAGTGCCAGCAGGGAAACATACAGCAGGGCATCATAGGAATAACTGGAAAGAAAGGCAAACATCGAAAATCCAGCAATCAGATGAAATAAAACGGATAACCCCAGCGGTATCAGCACAAAAGGCGCATACCATTTTTTCCAGCGTTTCATCTGCGTAAACATATACAGAAGCGGCATACCCAGTGACAGGGGAATCAAAAGCTGTGAAGGTATGAATTTCAATGAAAAATGGGTGCTGAAATAAAACTCATAATTCAGCAGGACACGCAGCGACTGAATCAGTGCCGCAGCGGCAAGCAGCAGGATGGAACTGGATTTCTGCCCATGATACCAGTTATAGAAGAACAGTCCTAAAAGCAATACGGCAGCCGCCATATAAGCCGTGGCAGGCATGGCAAGCCCATTCGCATCACTGACGGTCTGCTGTGTCTGGATATCCTGACTTGACAGCCGCACCATCGGCATACCCCGATATTCCTCATCTGCATGATAAGCAAGCGCAATCGTCAGTGTCTTATCGCTATAGCCGGTTGGCAGTGACAGCCGCACATATTCCTGCTCCCCCTGCAAGCCTTTATATTCTCTGGAAAATTTCACAGAGCCGATACGGTTGTCAAGGCTTGGGTCAACGGTATAGAGAAGCTCCCCATCCAGAAAGACACTCTGCTGCCAAGTCACTCCATCCAGTTCCAGTATGGTATATCCGTCCCGTTCCATCTGCTTATCCAAAGTCCGTGACAGATAGAACGTTTCACCTGTACTGTCAAACAGCTCCTGTACCGTCTTATCCTTTCTTGTATCATGTTCCAATGTATAGATTTCCCATCCCTTCGCATCCTCAAACACAGGCGTTAAGAATAATTTCTCTGCATCTGTAGCTGTATAGGAAGAAAGAAAGGACACGACCAAAAGCACGATAACGGCATAGAGGGGAAGCAGCCCTGCTTTCCAGTTTAATTTTATCTTATCCAAAAAGACACCTCCTTTCCTGCACCCATACGGGTATGACATGCCCCTTGGGTGAACGTGCTACGCACGATATAATACAAGGATAACAGTAACATAAGGGTGAAATCAAGGAAATTTCTTACCAGTTAGGAAGAATATCCTACCAGATAGGAATACCCCCTTTTTTTATGGGTGATTTTTTTGTTAGGATAGACTTATAGAAGTGTACACTATCGCCTATTTGTCCAGCTGATATTACATAGTGAAATGAAACTGATGTCAAAGGCAAATGTACCGGAAAGAGAGGAACAAATAAACATATGAATAACAAAAAGAAACAGACAGCGGCAGTCGCAATGGCAACCGTATTGAGTGTTTCCACGGTAGTGAACCCTGTCACTGTCAGAGCACAGGAAAATGAGCCGCCTGTCACACAGGGCATCCAACAGGAAAACGGACAGCAGGAAGCAGGGAAAGAAACTGCCCCAGCCATCACACTGCCAGAGAACCTGCAAGCAGCGGCAGGTACGCCGCTAAAGGAAATCGGGCTGCCGGAGAATTGGACATGGGCAGATGAAAGCACTGTCCTGTCGGCAGACACGACTACATATCCGGCATATGTCACGGTTGATGATGAAACCTATGATTATGCAGAAACAGAGGGATACCATGCAGAGGGACACTATGTAGAAGTCCAGCTTTCTGTCACTGTGGAAACATTGGAAGAAAAAACGGAAGAAGAACCGGCACCAGCACCGATACTGAAAAACCCATTATCAAGAGCTGCGATTCCCACACCATATGATGTAGGTGATGTTGCAATCAACGAAACGAATTTCCCAGATGAAGCATTTAGGAACTATATAAAAATGAACTTTGACAAAGATAGCAACGATACGTTATCAGCAGCAGAGATAGCAAGCGTAACGACTATCTCTGCTCCTAGGGAGGTTGCCAACTTGACAGGTATTGATAAGTTTTCTGCTTTAACAACCTTGTATTGCAGCGGCACGGGCATCACCAGTCTGGATGTCAGCAATAATGACAAGTTAAAAACCTTGTATTGCCAAAGCACGGGCATCAGCAGTCTGGATGTCAGCAACAATACCAATTTAACATACTTGAATTGCCAAAGCACGGGCATCACCAGTCTGGATGTCAGCAATAATGACAAGTTAGAAACCTTGTATTGCCAAAGCAATAAAACACTGACAACTTTGAATGTCGATGGTGCTTCTGCTTTAAAAGAATTGCATTGCTACCAGACAGGCATCACCAGTCTGGATGTCAGCACAAATGCTAATTTAACAGACTTGTATTGCTACAGCAATGCAGAACTGAAAACTTTGACTGTCAATGGTGCTTCTGCTTTAAAAACCTTGCATTGCTACAGCACGGGCATCAGCAGTCTGGATGTCAGCAACAATACCAATTTAACATACTTGAATTGCCAAAGCACGGGCATCAGCAGTCTGGATGTCAGCAGCAATACTAAGTTAGAAAAGTTGTATTGCCAAAGCACGGGCATCAGCAGTCTGGATGTCAGCAACAATACCAATTTAACATACTTGAATTGCCAAAGCACGGGCATCAGCAGTCTGGATGTCAGCAACAATACCAATTTAACATACTTGAATTGCCAAAGCACGGGCATCAGCAGTCTGGATGTCAGCAATAATGACAAGTTAGAAACCTTGTATTGCCAAAGCAATAAAACACTGACAACTTTGAATGTCGATGGTGCTTCTGCTTTAAAAACCTTGAATTGCTACGGCACGGGCATCAGCAGTCTGGATGTCAGCAGCAATACCAATTTAACATACTTGAATTGCCAAAGCACGGGCATCAGCAGTCTGGATGTCAGTAGCAATCCTAAGTTAGAAGAGTTGTATTGCCAAAGCACGGGCATCAGCAGTCTGGATGTCAGCAGCAATGTTAATTTAGAAAAATTGTATTGCAGCAGCACGGGTATCAGCAGTCTGGATGTCAGCAGCAATGTTAATTTAGAAAAATTGTATTGCAGCAGCACGGGCATCAGCAGTCTGGATGTCAGCAACAATACTAATTTAACAACCTTGTATTGCAACAGCACGGGTATCAGCAGTCTGGATGTCAGCAGCAATACTAATTTAACAACCTTGGATTGTTCCTTAACTCCACTTGCTTATCTGAATCTAGGAACAAATGCGGGATTAACAGTAACTATGCCAACAACCAGAACAATGAAGTTGGAAGTCACAGAGGACACATTTACCATTACAGATAAAATTGCCGGTATTGATAAGAGCAAGATTTCTATCGTAAGTGGTGCATCTTATGAATCATCAACAGGTGTCGTCAGCAACTATACAGCAGGAACACCGATTGTCTATGAATATGACTGTGGTACAGCGAATGGTGAAGATAAGACATTAACGGTAACGGTGAACCTTACAGGATATTCAGCAGGTATTGAAATCAACGAAACGAATTTCCCAGATGCAGCATTTAGGGACTATATAAAAACGAACTTTGACAAAGATAGCAACGATACGTTATCAGCAGCAGAGATAGCAAGCGTAACGACTATCTCTGTTCCTAGGGAGGTTGCCGACTTGACAGGTATTGATAAGTTTTCTGCTTTAACAACCTTGAATTGCAGCGGCACGGGCATCACCAGTCTGGATGTCAGCAGCAATGCCAATTTAACAACCTTATATTGCAACAACACGGGTATCAGCAGTCTGGATGTCAGCAGCAATGCTAATTTAACAGACTTGTA
>NZ_JBEQZJ010000023.1:0-68787 GCF_045223415.1 Hoskinsella mucinilytica
AGCGATTATCACACAATTTGTATATTAATGTATGCATTTAGAGATATATTATAAAAAAGTAAAAACATATAGAAAAAAGCCCTTTTCAGAGAAAAAGGCATAAAAAAACAGCTGATTTTGTTAAAAATCAACTGTTTCAAATATCATACTTATGTGTTCATAATAGCACACGATTGTAAATAAATATATATAAATAAAAAAGCATCACAAACATATAACAGTTACTATTTTAATGTCTATCTCTTCTTTTTGCAAGACTTTAATAGACTTTTTTATTATAAAATGGGAATTCCCTTTTTTTACTGTCTTTGCGTATCGCTTACATAATCAAAAAAGACAGCTCTACACTGTCTCATAAATCTACAATCGCTTCTCAAAATTCCCACTTACATTCATCCCTTCATTGAAGATTACAAATGCATGAGGATCATGTTTGTATATGATTTTTTTTATTTGGCTAATTTCATATTTATTAATGACAGTGACCATGATATAAGTATCTGTCTTTGTATAAGCCCCAGCACCTTTCCAAAAGGTAACACCTCGACCGGTCTCTCTTAAGATATCATCTTGAATCTGATCTTGTTTAGAGAAAATCATACAAGTAATATTAATATTTTGATAATGTGTTTTATCTACTACTAATGAAAAACAAGCCATATAAATAATAGAATAAATGGCTGTAGATACATCAAATAATACAGCACATCCGATATATACAAAAGCATTGACGATCAAGGATAGCTTTCCGACGGAAAAATTGGAAAACTTCTTTGTAAAATAGACTCCGAGAATATCTAATCCTCCCCCACTTCCACTGCTTCTTAATGCCAATCCTATCCCAAAACCACCAATCAAACCACCAATCACACAACTAGCCAAAACATCATCTAAGATAGGTGTCGAAGGAATCATGATCAATGAAAAAGATATTGTCTGTACGATAACACATAGCAATGTTTTGATAAAAAACTTTCTAGAGATACTTTTATATGCCATGATGAACAATGGAATATTGATGATAAAGTTGATGATACCGGCGATATCGAATTGTTTAGGAATTTGTATAGAACCAATGGTTTCCATGATGGTACGAAGGATCTGTGCGATACCTACGATACCACCACTATATAGATCAAGGGGTACAATAAATAAATTCACACTTAACGCAAATAAAAAACCACCTAAGATGACCCCTGCAAACTGCTGAACCTCTTTTTTTGTCATGCTTTATTCTCCTCTTATGTTCTTTAGAAATTTTATCATAGAAAAAAGACAAGCGCAATGACTTGTCTTCATATGATATCAGTTCAATGAAAGTCTTATATTAACCTCAGGATATCACTCTTTCGCATTCTCCTTCGATATGTCGAATCACACATGTAGAATCATAATGCAGGGTGCCATTACAGCTGATAGTGTCCACGACACAATGACTTTCAAGATAAATATCCGTAGCTGATATGGAATGACAGGTGATATTACATGCCTTTAATACCGTACATTCTATATTATTTGCTCGATTCATCTTTGTTTGTAAGCTTTTCCCAAAACTTCCAAAGCCCATAAAACTTAGGAAACGATTGCTGTAATTGATGGTGATTTCATCACCGAATAAATCATTAAAATTGATACAGCCTTCTACTTCGATACGATCAGCATTCACTTCATCATCATTATTCAAAATCCCCTCAATTACGATTTCATCTGCGTAGATTTTTTGTTTCTCTGTTTTCATGACACCTTCCACATCTAATCGTTTTACCTTGACATCACCCTTACCTGTGAAGACACCTTCTACATCCATTACATTTCCTTCTAGGTTACCAAGTGCTTTACAAGTACCTTCTACCTCTAGCTTATCAAATTTGATATCTCCTAGAATTTTACCAACACCTTCGATAGTTACCTTGTGATAACATCCTTCTGATACGGAGCCAATGGCTTCAATGGAAATATTGTTTGCTTGATTAAAAAAATTTGTAGTCATAGTAATGTACCTTCTTTCTGAATAAAATTCTAAGTCCCGATAAAATGCAAGTCATTGCGATAATGATCGTCCATGAAAGATGGAAACCTATCCATCCATTGGCATCAGCTAATAAATAAAGCCCTAACAGTAAGAAAAAGCAACTGGATAAATGTAGATTATTTTTTACGATGCAAGATATCGCCGGTAGAATGAGGAAGAAGCTCCACCATCCCGGGAAGAATATGGTGAAATCCCACAACAATAGCTGATCTCCCAAATACCCAATTCCGATAGCTAACAACAAACAACCTAACATGATACGATCAATATGATATTTTAAGTTCATTTTTTCATCTCCTCGTCAAATGTAAAGTGGAATACATCCTTATATTTCATTTTCATTGCATTACTGAATTCTCCTAGATGAACTTCATTCTTTATGTGGATACGTTCATCTAAATAGAGGTCTCTTTGTTTCTTATCCACTGTGCCTTCGCTCAGGAATAAGGTATATAGCCCATGATTGATTTCCAGTAACAGCATACGATGCTCGATATTTGTCATTGCTTCCATATGAGCCATCATATGGTGAATCAGTTCCTTCATTTCATCTGCATGAATGCCTTCTTTTAATCTCCATTCACTGAGAACCATCATCACCAAAACCTCTACAAAAGTGAATTCATCCTTTTCCATCGCATCCATAAAACTTGCGGCTACTTCAATATCGATTTCTTCGAATTGCTCTAAATCTTCTTCACAAAACTTACGATTGGTAATTTCGGGGGATAGCATATTGGCTAGCTCTTCTAAGGAATACTGATCTTTCAGTTGTTGAATGGCATGAATACGATTCAGTATTTTTTCTTTTGGGAAATAAGTCTCTTGTCCGGTAAAGGTGGACTTTTTCACAAACCAAGATTCAGGAATCAATCCTTCTCTTTTCCAACGATAAAGTTGACCATAGGAAATCCCTGTTTCCTTTAATAGATCCTTCTTTGATATATCCATATTCTTCCTTCTTTCGTAACAATGTTTTATTACATAAACATCATAACAGAACATTGTTCTATTGTAAATAGAAAATATCTTTATTTTTCTACTTTCTTTGTTTTTTAAGAAGAAAGGGATTACATATCTGACAATGGCGATGGAATGTAAAAATTTAAAGTAAATCTATTGACCGTCGGTCATTATCGAGGTAAACTAGAAAAGTATAAGCTAAAAGGAAGTGTTATGATTACATGGAAACCTGTAGTAAACGAAACCGAATCCAACTTGCTGCGATGCAGCTGTTTCAGGAACAGGGAGTAGAGACCACCTCAGTAAATGATATCGTAAAAAAAGCAAATGTCGCAAAAGGAACCTTTTATGTATATTATAAGGATAAGAAGGAATTGATTTCCCAGATCCTTACAAAGAAACAAGGATGTCTTTTGAATGAATTATTAAATGTATCCTATGAGCGGTCTTTCAAGGATGGTTCCAATTGGTTGATGGCGTTTCTAGAGGAAACCATTGCATATTATGAAGAGCATCCCGATGTCCTTCGTATGATACAAAAAAACATCGCAGTGGTTATGGATACATGTGAACACCGAGATTTGGTGTTAAATGAAATCGAACGACTGGATGAATTACTAGAGCTTTTAAAAAAGGATAAGGAATCCAAGAAGCAAACACTAAATCGTTTTTTGATGATGTTACAAATGACTGGGTTTTCTTGTTTCAATGCCATCTTTTATGAATTACCGGATACGTTGGAACAAATCAAACCGATTTTATTAGAAACCGTCGAAAAACTATGCAAATAAGGAGGTTGACCTATGACCTATAAATTAGGAATTGATGTTGGTTCTACAACTTTAAAGGCAGTTGTATTGAATGATAGAGATGAAATTATCTATAAAAGTTATGAACGCCATAAATCCAAAGTACGTGAAATGAGCGTTGAAAAAATAGAAGAGTTAAAAGAAATGCTAAAGGATCAGGAAATTGCTTTGGCAATCACAGGGAGTGCCGGTTTAGGTGTCGCAGATGATGGAGGCTTCCCTTTTGTACAAGAAGTATTTGCAACTGCTCAGGCAGTGAAAAAGTATTATCCTAGAACCGATGTTGTTATAGAGCTAGGTGGAGAGGATGCGAAAATCATCTTTTTAAAGGGTTCTTTGGAAGAACGTATGAATTCTACTTGTGCCGGTGGTACTGGTGCATTCATTGATCAAATGGCATCTTTATTGGATGTGGATCTGGAAACGATGGATCAGCTTTCCCTACAGCATACAAAGCTTTATCCGATTGCATCACGTTGTGGTGTCTTTGCGAAAAGCGATGTTCAGCCATTGATCAATCAGGGTGTTGAAAAAAGTAATCTGGCAGCCAGTATTTTTCAAGCTGTTGTAGATCAAAGTATCGCCGGTCTTGCACAAGGAAGAAACATTGAAGGAAATGTATTATTTCTGGGTGGTCCTTTACACTTTTTAAAAGGATTACAGGAACGTTTTGTCGAAACCTTACATTTATCTACAGGCAATGCCAATTTTCCTGATCTTGCGCCTTATTTTGTGGCATTAGGTAGTGCGGTATATGCAGGAAATGAAACAAAGACCTACACTTATGATGAAGTCTTATCCAACATGAAGAAAATGGCAGAAAAGAAAACGGAAAATGTCGGGTTACCGCCTTTATTTGCGAATGATCAAGAGTATTTAGATTTTAAAGAACGTCATCATCATGCAAGTGTTGCTCGTGGCGATATCACACAATATCAAGGGAAGGCTTACCTTGGTATAGATGCTGGTTCTACAACAACAAAATTGGTATTGATCGATGAAGATGATAACATCTTATATGAAAGTTATACCAATAACCTAGGAAATCCTGTGGATGTCATAAAAAAAGAAATGTTAAACATTTATGATCAAATAGAAGATCGTATTCAGATCGCACAATGTGCCGTAACCGGGTATGGTGAAGAATTGATCAAGCATGCATTTCGTTTAGACATCGGAGTTGTAGAAACCATTGCTCACTATACAGCCGCAAAACATTTTAACCCTAATGTAGATTTCATTATTGATATCGGTGGTCAGGATATGAAATGTTTTAGAATCAAGGATCACACCATTGATGATATTTTGTTGAATGAAGCTTGTAGTAGTGGATGTGGTAGTTTTATTGAAACGTTTGCGAAAAGTATGGGTTATGATATTCAAGAATTTGCGACAATGGGACTTGCGGGAAAACATCCTGTTGATTTAGGAACACGTTGTACGGTATTCATGAATTCCAGTGTGAAACAAGCACAGAAGAATGGCGCAAGCATGGAAGATATTTCTGCCGGTCTTTGTATGAGTGTAGTGAAAAACGCATTATATAAGGTCATACGTGCAAAAAGTGCGGATGATATAGGAAAAGAAATTGTTGTACAAGGTGGTACCTTTTTAAATGATACCGTGTTAAGAAGCTTTGAATTAGAGCTTGGAAGAAATGTCATTCGTCCTGGAATTGCTCATTTGATGGGAGCCTATGGTGCAGCTCTTTTAGCAAAAGAAAAAGCAATAAAACCTAGTACCATTCTAACAAAAGAAGCAGTACAGACATTCACACATTCCTCACAAGCAATCAATTGCGGACTTTGTACCAACCATTGTAATCTAACCATCAATACCTTTGCGGATGGATCCAAACATATCGCAGGTAATAAATGTGAGCGCCCGATTAGCGGAAAAGCAAACAAAGATAAGCTTCCTAATTTATATGAATATAAGTATCAAAAGCTACGTGAATTAAAGAGTCAAAAAGGGTTTAGAGGAAAAATCGGCATTCCTTTGGTCTTAAATATGTTTGATACGCTCCCATTCTGGCATGCCTTCTTTACTACATTAGGTTATGAAGTCGTATTAAGTGATCGAAGTAGTAAGCAATTATATGCAATGGGTCAACACACCATCAGTTCTGATACCATTTGTTATCCGGCAAAGCTTGTCCATGGTCATATTCAGTCTTTATTGGACAAAGGCCTTCACACGATCTTCTATCCTTGCATGTCCTATAATATGGATGAAACCATGAGTGACAATTATTTTAACTGCCCTGTGGTTGCTTATTATCCTGAAGTGATCGAAGGTAATATGGAAGTCGGTGACATTGACTTCATGTATCCGTATTTGTATATGAATGATCCTAAGACCTTTGAGAAAAAGATCCGACTTTATTTTGAAGAACGTGGAATGGATATTTCCAAGCATGAGCTGTCTATGGCTTGTAAAAACGCTTATGAAGCTTATGAGAACTTTAAATCCGATATCCTAAAGAAAGGTGAAGAGGCTTTACAGTTTGCGAAAGATCATCACCGTAAAGCAATCGTCCTTGCAGGGCGACCTTACCATATCGATCCACAAATCAATCATGGTATCGATCGACTGCTTACCAATCTTGGCTTTGTGGTCATCAGTGAAGATGCTATCGCCAAACAACCTACCAGACCTTCGATCCATGTGCTTAACCAATGGACATTCCATGCTAGAATGTACAATGCAGCACAGTTTGTGACAACGCAAAAAAATATGGAATTGATTCAATTGGTGAGCTTTGGTTGTGGTATTGATGCCATTACTGGAGATGAGGTCAAAGATATTTTACGTAACAATGATAAATTATATACCCAGATTAAAATCGATGAGGTGGATAATCTAGGCGCAATCAAGATCCGATGTCGTTCTTTGTTAGCGGCAATGGAAGAGAGGGAGGAAGCATAATGGAACGTATAGAATTTACAAAAGAAATGAGAAAAACGCATAAGGTATTAATTCCCATGATGTTGCCTATCCATTTCCAGTTCTTAAAAAATATCCTATTAAAAGAAGGATATCAGGTAGAGCTATTAGAAACAAGTGGTCAACAAATCATTGATGAAGGGTTGAAAAATGTTCACAATGATACCTGTTATCCTGCCCTATTGGTCATTGGTCAAATGATCGATGCTTTGAAAAGCGGCAATTATGATATGGATCATGTTGCCCTTGCGATCACACAGACCGGTGGTGGATGTCGTGCCAGCAATTATATCCATCTATTAAGAAAAGCATTGGTACAAGCAGGCTTTCCTCAAGTTCCTGTCATTTCTGTGAATTTCTCAAAATTAGAAAAAAACAGTGGCTTTTCCCTAACTCCTAAAATGTTGATCAAAATCATGTATGGCTTTCTTTATGCAGATACCATGATGTGGATCAAGAATCAAGTGAAACCTTATGAACTTGAAAAAGGGAAAACAGATGCATTGGTAGATCAATGGATCCATACCATCACAAAACAATTTGATTCTATGAAATTTTTACAAATGAAGAAAAATTATCGTTCTATGTTACAAGAATTTGCGAACATCACACGCAGTGAACAAGAAAAGATACGTGTGGGTATCGTTGGCGAGATTTATATGAAATACGCCCCATTAGGAAATAATCAACTTGAGGATTTTTTGATGCAGGAAGGCTGTGAACCAGTGGTAAGTGGTGTCATGGATTTTGGCTTGTACTGTTTGGAAAACTCCAATATTGATCATCAATACTATGATCGTAACAAAAAAAGCTACCAACTTGTAAGAGTAGCCGCAAAATACATCCAGCATATTCAAAACATTGCCATTAAAGCAATCAAAGAGGAAGGTAGCTTCCGTGCTCCTGATACGTTTGATGAAATCATTGAGGCTAGTGAAGGAGTCATCAATCGTGGAAGTAAAATGGGAGAAGGTTGGCTTTTAACAAGCGAAATGGTCGCCCTTGTAAAAAGCGGAGTAGATAACATCGTATGTTGTCAACCATTTGGTTGTTTACCAAATCATATCGTCGCAAAAGGTATGATGAGGAAAATAAAAAACCTATATCCACAAGCAAATATCGTAGCGGTAGATTATGATCCTAGTGCTACCAAAGTCAATCAGGAAAACAGATTGAAATTGATGTTATCCAATGCTCGCTTAAATGATTCCTTTAAAAAACAAGAAGAAGTCAAAGAAAAAGAACAATTAGAGCGCAAAGCACATTACGCATATACACAAAGATAAGCAAAAAAACACCCGATGTTTGGGTGTTTTCTTTTACCATTATCTAGTAAGCTGTGCTATTTTATTTAATACTGCATCATAATCCGGTTCATTGGTGATTTCAGAAACATATTCCACATATTGAAGAATATTGTTTTCATCAACTACGAAGACTGCTCTGGTCAATAAATTTAATTCATCGATGATCGTTCCGGTTAATTGTCCAAAACTTTGATATTTATAATCACTCGTTGTAACGATATTATCATTTTCTTTTGCTTGGCACCAACGATCCAAAGCGAACGGAAGATCCATGCTAATTGCATAGCAAGTCAGTTTTTGATCACCTTGGAAATATTGCATAAACTTCGCAACTTCCATAGAACATACGCCTGTATCTAAAGATGGTACTGACAGAAATACACGAATGCCCTTTGTATCATCGCTTTTTATTTCGCTTAAATCGTTTTTCACAATAGTGAAAGATGGTAACGTATCATTTACGTTTAATCTTTTATGTCTTAAATGAACTTCTTTTCCTTGAAATGTAATCATGTTCATAACCTCCTGTCTTTTGACATGTTTAGTATATGCCATGAAGTTAGATGAATGCAACTAACTTGCTCAACAGGAAGAATTTTTAATGATATCATTGATCTTTTGATAACAAGATACTTACAATACCACACATAATGCCACCTAAGGGAAATAAGACCCAAGAGATGGACCATGCATTCCATACAAAGCTCCATAAAAGATACATTGCGAATGTGATCATCATGATGCATCCACACCATTTACCGATACGCTGATCACTTTCATTCACAACCTGTTTTGATAATTCTGTTTTTTCTATTTTACTTTTTTGCATACCGCAATAAACAAAGATACCTACCGCAATTGTGATCAATGTCATAAAGAAGCCATTCGCAAAAGGTTCTTCTAAGATTTCTTCCAGCATCAGATAAGCAAAGACACCAAATAAAATCAAACCGACACCGATGACCATTCCGATTTGAAAGTGTTTATGAATACGATCCTTTTCATACTCATCATAGATGTTTTGTGGAATCTGTTGATATTTCTTTTGAAAGTGACTATGACTGATTCCATAATAAACGAAAATCATAACAGCGATCATCACAAAAAACATAAAGATCATATCTGCCATATATTCATCTCTTCCGATGAAGATTGCTTCCATATAACAATAACTTGCTGCTCCAAACAGAATCAGCATCACACCCAACGTCATCATTTTACTCATTTGATTTTCATGCTTATCGTATACATCTTTATGAAGCAAGCCTTGTTCCTTAACTTCTCCATACAGCAGATCATCTATCTTGCATTGAAATAGCTCACATAATTGCATGAGTTTATCTAATTCGGGATATGCACTTCCATTTTCCCATTTACTTACAGATTGCCTTGAAATATTTAATTGCTCGGCCAGTTCTTCTTGCGACATTCCCCTTTGCTTTCTTAATTCTCTCAGATTTTCTTCAAATTTCATCTCTATCACCTCGCTTATATTGTATAAAATCACATAGATTTTCACTACCAACTTTGATTAGCGTTTTGTATTTCTTTGTCAACCATAGGTTGCAAAGCCTTTATTTAGGTGATTTTTTGACTATTCATCGATTTGCCAGTCGATTGGCGTAAAGCCATGTTCCTTCAAAAAAGCATTGGCTTTTGAAAAATGTCTACAACCAAAGAAGCCATAATCTGCACTATATGGACTTGGATGAGAACATGATAAGATCAAGTGTTGAGGATTTGTAATGAGTGTCATCTTCGCTTTTGCATTCTTTCCCCATAACAAGAACACAATAGGCTCCTTTCTTTCATTCAACTTTCTTATGATTTCATCTGTTAAGATCTCCCATCCTTTTCCTGCATGCGAATTGGCTTGTCCTCTTCGCACTGTCAATACGGTATTCAACAGTAAGACACCTTCTGTTGTCCATTTTGTCAATTCTCCATGAGATGGTATGTGGCATCCCACATCTTGTTTCAATTCTTGAAATATATTTTGTAGACTAGGTGGTGGTGTCACGCCTTTTTTCACAGAAAAACATAATCCATGTGCTTGATTAGGACCATGATATGGATCTTGACCTAAAATCACAACCTTTACCTTATGATAAGGAGTATATTTTAACGCATTAAAGATATCGTACATATCCGGATATACAGTTTGTGTTTGATATTCATGTGCGATAAAATTACGCAGTTTTCTATAATATTCTTTTTGAAATTCTCCCTCTAGGATCAGATCCCAGTCATTACCTATATTTACCATTTTTATCACCTAATTTATTGTATCTCAAATAGGATAAAAAGGAAATCATTTTATAACAATAAAAAAAGATCTAGCGCCTAAGCGTTTGATCTTTACCTATCTATTCTCCTGAAATTGCTAATTCATGAAATAGGATCGATGGTGCACCAATACCAGTATAAGACATGTTACCATCATTTCCAACCATATCAATATGATTCATTGCTTCCATAAAATTACCGGCTACTGTAATCAAATTGATTGGCTTGACAATAGCTCCGTTTTCTACATAAAAGCCATTTGCCTGTAACGAAAATTCTGTACTTACGGCATTTAATCCTGCATGAAGACTGGTGATTCCAGTAATGATTACACCTTTTTGTAAGGATTTTACCATATCTTCGTAGTTGCTTTCGCCATTTTGAATATAGAAATTGGTAGGTGATATTCCAACATTGCTTGCATAACCACTCTTGAATCCATTACCTGTAGAGTTTGTATGCATTAGCTTTGCACTTTTCAAATTATGCAAATAAGTGGTTAACACTCCTTGATTTACAATTACCTTCGTTTTACAAGCAACGCCTTCATCATCAAAAGCAAAGCTACTTTGTCCATCCTCCATCAAAGGATCATCTATGATAGTGATTTTTTCATCAAATACCTGTTTTCCTAAGGAATCCTTTAAAATAGAAATACCTTTATGAGCATTTTCTCCATCAAACAACCCACATAACGCTTGTAAAAGAGAAATCATGGTATCATGATGCATGATCACTGGATAATTTCCACTGGCGATTTGTGTAGCGTGTAATTTATCTGTCACTTTTTTGACTATACGAGTGGCAAATGCATCAACATCAATATCACTATCATCTTTGATACAGATCCAATCGTAATCGCTCTTCACGTCCTCTTGATCTTTCGCTAATACCTCAGCGACGATCATACTATAAGACATGTTGTCACTTAAAGATAAGCCTTTGCTGTTTGTAATATTTCTTGTTACATCACTTTCAGAATAGCTACATCCCATAACCTGGGAAATTCTTTCATCTTTATCTAAGATTGCTTGTTCGATTTCTTTTAATACTTGTATTTTTTCTTCACTGCTTTTTTGCTTAAATTGATGTTCTCTTTGTGTGATTTCAGGATAAGAATCATCTCCGGCATATAGCTCTACTTCATCCTCACTTGTGATATTTTCCGCATGATCTTTGATCTGCCTCAAAGCATATTCCATATTTGCATCACTTGCATCTTCTAAGTAACAGATTCCCATCTTTCCTTGATAGATACCTCTGACTGCGATACCATCACATTCACTGATCGTAAAACCATCTACCTTATGATCATACACTTGAATACTAGTAGAGGAAGACTTTTGTTCATAAATTTCAAAATCACTAATACCTTCGGCTATGGCTTTTTCCATCCAAATTTGTTTATTCATTGTCATTACCTCCATCCTTACCGCCAACGATCATACTGCTGACACGAATTGCAGGCTGTCCTACATCAGTAGGAATCGATCCACTACTTGCGCCACACATTCCTTGTGCACACAATAAGTTTTTTCCGACCTTATCGATCTTCATAAGTGTATCTGCACCATTTCCAATTAAGGTTGCCCCTTTGACTGGTTTTGTGATCTTTCCATCTTGAATCAAATAAGCTTCTCTTACAGAGAAATTATAATCTCCGGTACTTGGATCAACACTTCCGCCACCCATCGTTTTGGCATAAAGACCATATTTGATATCCAACATATCCTCAAATTCATCTTCTCCCGGCGCAATAAATGTATTGGTCATTCTAGACACAGTTTCCCATTTATAAGATTCTCTTCTTGAACTACTTGTACTTGGTAGTCCCATTCTTCGACCATTTAATGTATCGATCAAATAGCTTTTTAATACACCATTTTCAATTAATACATTACGTTTACAGAAGTTTCCTTCATCATCGATGTTGGCACTTCCCCATGCATTCGGGATAGTCCCGTCATCAATTGCGGTTACGCAATCACTTGCAATCTTTTGTCCTAACTTTCCACAAAAAACAGACTGGTTCTTTGCGACAGCTGCAGCTTCTAAGGAATGACCACAAGCTTCATGAAAGATAACACCACCAAAACCATTATCAATGATGACCGGCATCACACCGCTTGGACAATCATCTGCATAAAGCATCGTTTTCGCTATTCTTGCGGCTTCTGTTCCAATATCTGCTGGATCATGTTGTTCATAAAATTCCATTCCCATATGTCCACCTGGAGAACAGCTACCTGTTTCTACCAAAGCACCATCTTCCGCAATGACATTGACTGCCATTCTTGTTCTTACTCGTACATCCTGAATATAGCGTCCTTGCGAATTAGAAATTGCGACATGCTGTTCATCATCTAAATAATTGATCATAACTTTTTTGACGACAGGATCATAGTTCATCGCCGCATCATTGGCTTTTTTCATCAAAGCGATCTTCGTTTTCGCATCGCTCTTTTGTGGATACATCTTGATGACATGCTTATTTTCATAGGAAACCTCGACCAATGGCTTTGGTTCCACCTTGACATCTTCATGTATCGCTTGTGCCAAATTTCTTGCTGTTTTGATTAAGTTTTCTTCACTGGTATCATTGGTATAAGCATAAAAGGATTCTACATCATGATAAATTCTTAATCCAACACCATAACGTATTCCACCATTGGCACTTTCCACGACTCCATTTAACATAGCATAACGTGTGCTATAATTTGTTTCCTCAAAGATTTCCGCAAAATCTCCACCCGTTGTCAATGCTTCTTTTAATACTTTTTGTAAAAGCGTTTTTGTTAACATCCATCTCACCTCTATCGTTCATTATACTATGATTTGTAAGTGGAAACAATGAAAATAATCCCCCAAATGATTTCATGTCGGCCTTAAATGATGTAGGTCATTCAAGAGCTATTTATGAGTAGCAATGTTTCTTCCCTTTCATCAGTAATTTCATTAAAAAAGAACAGTTGATTTATTACTGTTCTTTAAACTCCACTATTAGATTGATTTTCATTATTGGATGGTGTTTCATTTACGATGTATTGTACCGTAATATCTTTTTTACCTACATTTCCACTACTATCTTTTACCTGTAATGTATACGTTTTTGTCTGGCTGATCGTTGATAACTCTGTTGGCCATCCTTTAATTTGATCACTTGCGATAACACCATCATAATTATCCTCGGCAGTAGCATTGACAAAGGTTACCAATTCCTCGATCGTTGAGGTTGGCTCCAATGTAAATTCCACTTGTGAATTAGATACTGTAATGACAGGTGCCTTTGTATCTTTTACAACGATAGGGATATCTATCGTTTCATCTTGATAGCTCAATGTTGCAGTGTAACTTCCTAATTTTGTTACATCGACTTGATCAAAATTAAGTTCAATATCCTTTAATACCTCTTTATCTGCTTCCACATAAGAAGCTACTTTTTCATCCAAGGTACCATTCACTTCCACTTGAAAGGATGCTTTTTTCAACGTGATACCCTCGATACCCGTTGTTTTCTTATCATTTTTATTGTTATCTGTAGCAGTTCCCTGTGCTGCTACCGGAGCCTCAAAAGGCTTTTTCTTTTTATCTATGAAGGTCTGCTTAGCAAATCCAAGAGCTACGATCAATAAGATTACGATGACTCCGCCAATCAGAACGACTTTTTCAGGCTTACTAAATTTCAACATATGTTCTCCTTTCTGAATTCCGCTATTTTATTATAGCACAGTCAAAGTGGTTTTCTAATCTAAAAAAGCTATATCTGCATTATTTTTTACTTTTTTTACCATTTTTTTCTTTCCATCAAACCTTGGCTATCCTACATCAGCTGCTAACACGATTCCATTTGCCAAATAAGAACCTACCTCCATGCTTTGTATGTGTATCAATTCGGTTTCGGATATCAAAGTAATCTTCTTAATCTCATAATAAACGTTTTCTTCCTGCCCACACAACCATTCCTCTTCTACTAGTTGATCAGCCTGTTTCCAACCATTTGCAGTAAACACCGGTTGCTGTTTAGATACACACAATGATGTTCCACCATCCAAGAATAAGCTTATCGCCGCTTCCTTACGTGTTGAGACATCCAAAATGGTAATATAAGAATTCTGATATCCTCTGATACGATCATTTACTTGTAGCTTTTTCGCTTGTGTAGAAAACCCCATGATCAATGTCACAACGCTGTCTTTTGCGATAGACATCGTATCACTTCCTAATAAGCTTCGCCATAAAGAAGCCATCACTTTGATATTGGAAAGGAAAAACTGTTTCCATATGGACAAGAGTAAAATCTTCATGATCCTTTAAAAAGCTTTCGATTTGTTTTTCATTTTCTTTTTTATTAAGCGTACATGTAGAATATACCAAAACACCTTTATTTTTTACCATTTCAGCGGCTCGACTTAGTATTTTCTTTTGTAATGGTATCAAAGTATCCATATCATTTCCGTTCATATGATATTTGATATCACTTTTATTTGCCAAAACACCATATCCACTACAAGGCACATCACATAATACACGATCAAAGCTGTTTTCCTTTAATCCATCTAATACCGTCGCATCCATTTGTTTTGCTTGAATACATGTGATACCAAGACGCTTTGCCCCTTCTTTGATCAATTCTACTCGATGCTCATGAATATCTCCACATAGAATGCTTCCTTCATCATTCATCAATTGTGCCATATGACATGCTTTTGTTCCAGGTGCACTGCATACATCTAAGATATGATCGTTTGGCTGAGGATCTAGCAAATAAGCAACTAGCTGACTTGCCTCATCTTGTATTGAGATCAATCCATCTTGATATTCCTGTGTCGCAGTTAAATGATGACCATGATATATCAACGCATCTTTACTGATAAGGCCTTTTTCAAATAAAGGTTCTTTTTCAAGTAGTGCATCTCTTGTGGTCTTTAACGTATTGACTCTTGCGGTTACCGGTTTGATTTCTAAATTACTCTGACAGATTTTTTCTGTAATTTCATATCCGTATTGAGCTACCCACATCTTAACCAACCAAGTTGGATGACTGGTTTGAATCGCCAAAACTTCTTCCGGTTTTCCTGTTGGTTGTAAGATCTGATTTTGATCTACTTTATGTAAAACGGCATTGACCAACTTTGCATATCGTGAATTGATGTTATGTTTGGTGATTTCTACGGCATCATTGATGATTGCATAAGATGGCACCTTATCCATAAACAAAAGTTGATAAACACTCATATCCAACAACAAAGCAACCTCTTCATTATCCATTTTCTTCACATAGGACTCCCACTGAAATCTACAGAATCGATAATTCTGTAGCATTCCATAAACGATTTGTGTAATCAATCCTTTATCTTTTGCGGATACCATATCCAACTTTTTCTGTAATACAATATTACTATAGCCTTTTTTGATACAGATCTCTTTTAAGATCATAAAACAAGACTGTCTCGCACTCATATCAATTTCCCTCCTCTTAAAAATATATGACGATATCCTAAATAACAGCTATAGGTTATGATAAACCCCATCGCCGTATCACTTAAAAAATGAGCTCCCATCATCATCCTGGTCAATGGCATCATGATGATAAGACATGTAATGATGAGATAGCGAAACACAGATGTTTTTTGTGCAGGGTGATCTTTCCATTGTAGAAAACATAGGATAGCGGTGAATGCAGTCGTATGTCCACTTGGAAAGGAATGATTGCCATATAAACCACAAGGCCGATACCAAACACAAAATTCAGCAACATCCTTCATATCACGATAACGTATTCTTCCCCACATGTTCTTCATCAAAAAGGTAATCAGAATTGCGGTGATCGTCACACAAGTAAAAAACACAAAAAAGCCGATCCTTTTTTGAAGGATGGTAGGTGGTATTCTTTTTATGATCCACCATAACATCCAAGTCATAAGAAACGATATCAACATACACCCTACAAATACCCAGATAGAAATAGATATCATATAATGAACAAGATCCTGAATCGCATAAACACCTACTCCCCATGCAAGAACCAAATAAGTACGATGTAAATACATGCGATGTAGCATACACATGGTAATGACAACCATCATTTGAATAAATAAAGGTCCCAATCGTTCGAACAGCATGGCGATGATATTTTTATGATACAGTGCGTCTGTGATCTGATAATCATAACATGCGCCTAGGATCAGCGCTAAGATCGCAATCAAATAAGGAATCCATTCTTTTTTCTTCATATCCATTACTCCAATGTAACAGGCGATAAATCTATTTCCAATTTCGCCTTTTTCTTATTTTTAATATGATGATCGTATACTCCCTGTACCATTTTACTTAAAAGTGCTTGATCTTTGCCTTTTAACAAGATACGGGTACGTTCTTCATCTTTTATTTTGTGCAAACACGCCGGTCCCAATACTTTAAATCCACTTGATTTTTGAAGATAACACATTGCGGCCATCACACTATCTTCTACAACGTCCTTATTTTTATGATGAAACACCATGCTCGCAAGATAAGAATAAGGAGGATAGCCAGCCAAATGTCGATAATTCATTTCTTTTCGAAAAAAAGCCATATAGTCATGTCTGGCTGCCGAAGTGATCGCATAATGTTGTATATCATATGCCTGTATGATGACCTTACCTTTTTTATCTCCACGTCCACTTCTACCACTTGCTTGTTCTAAAAGATCATAAGTAAGCTCTGCGCTTCGATAGTCACTGCGTGCTAGCATAGCATCTCCATTTACGATACCTACCAATGTGACATTTTCAAAATCCAAGCCTTTTGCTATCATTTGCGTTCCTAATAGGATATCTGCTTCTCCTTGTTCAAACTTCGTTAAAATATCCTCATGAGCATGTTTTTTTCCAGTTGTATCTGCATCCATTCGTAAAATCCTTGCGTGAGGAAATTTTACATGTACCAATTCTTCCAATTTCTGTGTGCCTAAGCCTAGATAACGCCATGTAGAAGCACCACATTGGGGACAATGGGTCGGCACCGGAATATGGTATCCACAAGTATGACATTTTAGTTGCTTTTCATCCTTATGATAAGACATTGCAACATCGCAATGAGGGCATTGTTTGACATAGCCACAGGAAATACAACGTAAGATCGGTGTATATCCCCTTCGATTCAACAACAAGATGATTTGTTCTTTTTTCTGAAGACAGTCATACATTGCATCCAAAAGAGCGTTGCTTAAGGTTGTGTCCTCGCCTTTTTTGATCGCTTGACGCATTTCTACTAATTGAACAGTTGGAAAAGAATCGTTGATACGTTGTGGCATTTCAATCAATTGATAGACTCCTTTATGTGCTCTTGCATAAGATTCCAAGGAAGGTGTCGCACTTGCTAACAATACCTTGGCATCATGATAGGCGCCACGATGTATGGCAATATCTCTGCTATGGTAACGTGGCATGCGATCCTGCTTATAGCTGGTATCATGTTCTTCATCCATAATGATCAAGCCAAGATCATCAAAAGGCATGAATACCGCACTACGTGTTCCGACAACGACATTGACCTTATGATGTTTCACAAGCTGATATTGTTCATATTTTTCCTGATCATTTAAGGCGCTATGATAAATCGCAACTGCATTTCCAAAACGTTTGATGACACGTTGGACCATCATAGGTGTTAAAGCGATTTCCGGCACCAATATGACTACTTGTTTCCCTTTTCGAATTGTATCTGCCGCTAATTGTAAAAAAACCTCGGTCTTCCCGCTTCCCGTTACCCCATGTAATAGGAATACCGCATGATGTGCGGTTTGATTGATTTGATCAATGGCAGAGCGTTGTTGCTTACTCAAGATAAATTCAGAGGAATGAAGCTTGATATCCTCAACATTCGCATGAACTTCTTCTTCCACAATTTTTGCGCAACCAAGCTCTAATAGCTTCTTGCCCGGTGTCTTATAACGTTGATAAAATTCTGCTCGATTGATTTTTTTTGCTTCCTTCAAAGCATCTAAGGCATAGCGTTGTTTGATGGTCAAAGCTGCTACATCCTTCACATAAACGACAAATGCCTCCATCTTTGCTGTACCATGTCCCTTTTTTGGTTTTAGCTTAGCCGGCAACATACATTGAATACAACTGATCTTTGGCGCAACATATCTATTCGCCATCCAATCAGCCAATGCAAATAATTCTTCATTGATCAAAGGTTCTTCATCTATGACACGTTCAATAGGTTTGATTTCAAAGGTATAGGAAGCCAATTCCATCTCATCGATTTCTTTTACCTCACGAACAAAGCCCATGATATGTGTTTTACCAAAAGGTACTTCCACTCGTACCCCACGTTGCAAAGAAAAGCCATCACAACAATAGGTAAAGGTATGATCAAGATGATAGATTGGATGTTCTACAAATACATGAGCGATCTTCATAAGGTCCCTTCCCTTCTTTTAACTGTAATATTATATCATGAAATAACAATGAAATTATATCTTCTTTGTAGTATCTTTTACTTATTCATAGTATAATAAAAGCAAGGAGGGAAACAAGTATGTGGACAAGAAGTGAATTAAAGGATCGTGCTAAGAGGGTCATGAAACGATCTTATTGGAAAATGTTTTTGGTTTCTTTACTTGCGATGTTATTGATGGGCTTATTGAGTCATCAAAATAGAGGTATCGAAGTGAACTATGAGGTAAGTCATATGAATTATGATATTCGTATGGATGGTTTATTAGATATGCTACCGTTTCATGGTGCATGGGCAATTACAACCTTTTCCTTTTTTATTCTTATTGGTGTCATCATAGGCGTTTGTTATTCTATCTTCATCAGTAATGCGATTGAATGTGGCGAACACAGATTTTTCTTAGAAAATGCACAAAGAGATACTCCATTTACGACACTATTCTCTGCGTTTCAACAAGGTTATCTCAACATCGTTAAAATTCTTTTGATCAGGGATATCAAGCTCTTTCTATGGACCCTGTTATTATTCATTCCGGGCCTAATCAAGTATTATGAGTATCGTATGATTCCATATCTTCTTGCAGAAGATCCTATGCTATCTACACAAGAAGCCTTTGATCGGTCAAAAGAGCTGACCTATGGACATAAGTGGGATATGTTTGTATTAGATCTATCCTTTATCGGATGGTTGATCCTTGGAACGTTATTATTTGGCATCGGTGTTTATTTTGTATATCCTTATAGAAAAGCAACCTTTGCCGAATTATATCTGGCTTTATCTGATCAAAAAGCAGAAGAAGCTTATTTCTAACTAAAGAAAACATCCATGTGGATGTTTTTTTAGTTTAAACGATGACATCATAGCCAATCTCTTCAATGGCTTCTTTGATTTGATCTTCACTTATTTTATTTGAATCAAATACGATGGTTGCTTGATTTTCTTTGGCATCTGCTTTACAATCACTCACACCATCCAAAGCCAATACAGCACGATTGACTCTATTTTCACAACCATTACACATCATACCTTCTATTCCAAATACTTTTTCCATTGCTTATCACCTCACAATTATGATATACCTGAAAAGTCTTTTTTACACATCATTTGCTTCTTTCTTTTAAGATTACATGAATTTGATCACCAGGTTGTTTTTGAATGGCAGCTCTGATATCCTTTCGAATTCCAATGATATGGCAAGGAGTTTTCATTTTAACAAGACTCCCATCATAAGGATATCCATCAAAAGATGCATGCACCTTGACACGACCTTTCCCAAACTCTTCTTTGACATCATAAGGAAATTCAATATAAGCCCCATCAATGCCTTCTACCTTTTGAATCACAGCATCAAATTCATATATTTTTTCATTCATAGCTTACTCCTATACGTTATAAATAGGATCGATTTGTTTCAATTCCTTGAACGTATCGATTTCTACGATATCCTCTTGATGCACCGGTTTTACCATCACCATGTGATGATCTAAGCATTCTCTTAAAGCTACCTCATCCCAATATTTTTCTTTGCCTCCCGGCATTTTAAATACGGTTTCGATATCGGTTGCCATCTTCTTGCCGTCTTCCTTATTCCAATAAGAAATGCCAACCATCTGATAACAATCCTTCCCGCCAACGGCTAATTTACTGATATAGCCTTTTTTGGTATAAAAACACCAGTCATCGGTAACATCTTTTTTGATACCGCAGTAATTTGTAGTATACTCATATTTTCTAATGATATCCGGATTATACAACAATAGATCACTTTCCAATACATAAGCATTTTCCATAAGATCTTTAATCAAAAAGGCACTGGATATATTGTTGGATTCATTGTATAAAGGGTTTTCTATAAACTTGATCTTAGGATATTTATGAAGCAATACATCAAATTGTTCCCCAAGATATCCTCTTACGATCGTAATATCTTCAATACCTGCCGCAATGACAGCATCAAGTAATGTTTCTATGATTCGTTTCCCATGAACCAATACCAAAGGTTTTGGTGTATTCAACGTAATCGGCACCATTCTGGATCCAAATCCTGCCGCAAGAAAAATCGCTTTTTTTACACGATAAGGCTCTAACCACTCATATCCTTTTAATGTTACATCGTACATAGAGCCATCTGCTTTGATCAATTCCATTTCGCTTAACTCGCCTAATGTTTTATTGATAACACCTAAGGAAAGATCCAATTGCTTACTCAAATGACGCTGTGTTAGCTTATGATCTTGATTGCGTTCGATATATACCAATGTTTCAAATTGATTTAATGTTAAATTCATAGTTGGTCTCCTTATTCTTTTTCGTTTGCTTTTTCATTATACCATGGTTTGGGTGCTTTTACAGTCTGGTTTTAAGATTCCTTTGGTAATACATAGCGTTTGACCAAATAAACACTTAGCTTTAAAACGATATTTACCAAAAGAATAACGATAGAAATAAAGGCTGTTGCTTCGATCAATGATTGAGAATCAAATTGTGGTATCAATAAGGATAACGGCATCGTTTTGAAGTTTGACAAAAAGCTGACAGCAGATATGGTTACCATACTATTTACAAACATATAAGAAAACATTTCCACAATGGTAGCCTTCGTACAAGGAATATAAACATCTTTTAACATCTTTAATCGACTGATACCAAGTGTAATCGATACATCCTCTAAATTCGTATTGAATTGTTGTAGAGAATTATATGCCATCAAATAAGGGGAAGCAAAGAAGTGGGTCATATTGACCAATACCAGAATCATGATTCCTCCATATAATATACTGCCTTTGAAAAACAAGACATAACTAAGACCTAAAACAACACCAGGTATGGCCAAGGATACCATGGAAATCAAATGTAGTGCCATATTAGAAAAACTCTTTTTGCTTCTTGCAGTAATAAACGCTGTGATATACGTTACACATACACCGATCATACTGGTCAATAAAGCAATTGCTAATGAATTCAACAAATACATACGCACGCCCAATTCAAATGCTTGTACGATATTATCTAGTGAAAAGCTCATATCACTTGGATAATGCTTCACAAAGGACAGTACCGCAAAGGTTACGATCGGTAAAGATATCAAGATCACCACAAGCGTACAAATCATATAGGCAATATGATCTCTTCTTTTATTTTCTTGAATCACAAAAGGTTTTGTTACTGTTGAGGAATTTCCTTTGTTTTCATTTTTCATATCTAATATAAAAGCGATAAAAGCAGGTATCAATAAGATGATACCGATGATAGCTCCTTTACTGAAATCCAAAAGACCAATGACCTCTCGATACATATATACCGGAAGTGTCATTGATTTTCCACCTACGACCAAAGGCACTCCATAATCGGTGAAGATCATCGTAAATGTCGCAAAGATGACAGAAATCAACGGTCCTTTGATATTTGGTAACGTAATCGTTAAAAACTGTTGTTTCTTCGATAAGCCAAGCACTGTAGCTGCTTCATAAGTTGTATAATCCTCATAAGCAAAGATATCCGTTAACATCAAGAAAGCAGCAGGAAATGAATATAAAATGCTTCCTAAGATGATACCATTGTAGCCATAAAGATAGGCATTGATATGAAATACATTGGTCAAGATACCATTATCTCCTAATAATAACACCAACCCCATACCATGTGAGATACTGGGTATCAACATCGGTAAGGTGAATGCCAGTGTAAACACAGAACGATAACGTATCTTTGTACGATTCATGAACCATGCCAACAATAATGCCAGAGAAACCGATAATATCGTCGCAATGGTTGTTGTCACAAAGGAATTGATCAGCATCGGCACAAACTGTGGAGACTGAATGACAGTTTCAATATCCGCTAGCTTGATATTGGCTAGTAACGCAAAAAGTGGGCAAATAACAGAGATAAACAAAAAGATCGCAACGAGTACTCTGGTTCCACGAAATCCTCTATTTTTCATAGATGCTCTTCCCGGTACATACGCATAAGCTCGCAAGTTTGCTATCAAGATGTGCAATGACGAAATCTTTAATATATTGATTCGCCGGATGCTCATAAATGTTTCTCGGTGTATCTATTTGCTCAATATTTCCTTCACTCATGACCATGATCCGATCCGATAAATAAAAAGCCTCTTCTTGTTCATGGGTAATAAAGATCATCGTTGAATTAAATTTCTTCTGTATCTCTTTCAATTCTTTTTTCATAACTTCTCGCATACTGACATCCAGTGCAGAAATCGGTTCATCTAATAAAACGATTTTAGGATTTAATGCCAATGTTCTGGCAATTGCAACACGCTGTTGCTGCCCGCCTGATAACTGACTTGGTCGCTTGTTGATCTGATCCTTCATCCCGATTGCCTCTAATGTGGTCAATGCAATTTCACGACTCTTCTTTTTCGTATCTTCATGTAGTTTCAATGCATACTCTACATTTTCCAATACGTTCATATTAGGAAATAATGCATAATTTTGAAAGATGATGCCCATACCTCTTTCATCCGGTTTTAAATGTGAAATATCTTCATCATCCATTAAGATCGTTCCACTAGTTTGTTTTTCTAATCCGATCAAAATACGAAGAAGGGTTGTTTTTCCACAACCACTTGGTCCTAATACACTTAAGAATTCGCCTTCTTTTACATCAAAGCTGATATGCTTCAAAATATCTTTATCATCGTAATTCTTATATAGATCTTTTACGATCAACTTGGATTTATTTAATACTTCCATTCTGACAACAACCTTTCTTTCTCATGAATATCCTCAATTCCTTTCATATCCGCATAAGGAATATGATCGGGATAATTTTTTATATTGATGCTTTGCCCTTTTAAGATGATTTCAGGTGAAAAATACTCTTTATCATATAATAGAAAATCATTGATGATAAAATCAAATACTCGATTGACATCTTCATCATCTGCACTATGTTTCATTAATGCGGTACCTGTCAAAGAATATGGCGAACCTTCCGGTGGATAAATAATTTCAAATGGTGATCCATCATTGATTTGATTCACTGCCTGAAACGTTAATCCAAGACCGATTGCTACTTCTCCTTGTATCAACAATTTGATTGGTCCACTTCCTGATTCTGTAAACTGTTTTACATAGTATTCCAATTTATCAATGTATGCCAATGCTTCTTTTTCTCCCATGGTATTTACAAGGTTCTTATAAAAGAAATATCCGGTACCACTTGATTTAGGATCCGGCATTGCGATCAAATTATAGTAAATGGGATTTAATAACTCCTCATAAGTATGTGGAATCGGTAGATTTTTCTTTTTGATAACATCTGTATTGATGATAAAAGCACCTGCCTGTCGTTCCCATGTGACATAAAGGTTATCATGATCCTCTGGTCGTAAACCATCTACATAATCTAATTTACTTTTCCCTTTGATATCCGCAAGTTGATCTTTGATCTTTTCCATATAGCTACTTTCCAAACCGACAATGATATCAGCATCACTTTGTTCTTTTTCTACACTGATCTTTGCGGCTGATTTTGCAGTAGGTACATACATAACCATCACATGAAGGTCTGGAAATTTCTCATCTAATTGTTTTTGTAGCTCTTCTCCACGGAATTGTTCCATAGAGGAATAAATGATAATTGCATTCTGTTCAGAATGGATTCCCACCAATAATAGTAAAGTTAAAACGATCAATGTCGTTACGATCTTTTTCATAGCCTCAGTCCTTTTGTTCACATATCACAGATTATATCACTAATTTATAACAATGAAAACCTATTTTTCACAAAAACTTCACACAAAACATGAATAAATTCTCGATTAATGAACATATCACTTGTTTTGTATAAGCTTTATCGTTCAAGTAAATACTAAAAAAGGAAGGAGGAACACTATGAAACGTTCTATATTACTATGTATTTGTTTCTTTCTTATGATGAGTACATCGCTTTATGCTCAAGAAACCTTACATGATCTTATTCTGATTCACAGCAAAGAGCTTCCTTATCTTTATTTGGTACAAACAAGAAAAGATCAAAGCCTAGATGTGTATGTGATACCGTCCGATGTATATGTATCCAATGTTCCTTTGAAAGAATTATCTACACAAAGTCTTCATTCTCAACTAAAAGATCATTTCAAACTGAATGTTGAAAATGATGTGGATGTATCATTAGACACCATTGACCAGGATTTTGGTTTGGATCATGAAACCTATGATCTTACCACGATGAAAGGTATGACTGATTATTTTGTAGATGTGAAAAATAAGCTTTCCATGAGTGATATCCTTCATTATCAAAGATATATCGATAGTGATTTATCTTTATCTGAGTATTATGATTTTTATCAGATGTTTTCTAAAAAGGTCATCATTCATTATCATTATCTTCCTGTCATACAATCAACAGATTTCAGCATTCCACTTCGCACGATCTTTTCAAACTGATCTTATGATAAAAGCAAGTAGACAATCCTACTTGCTTTTATGTTTTTCACGATAACATAGAATACTTTCATAATCTTGTAATACATCGATCTCACTCCAATAATGTCCGACAATATCTTTTACATAGATATCTCTATCCTGGATCATCGAATACAAGGTATTTTCCCACCAAAGCTGATAATCGCCTTCATGAACCAATTTCTTTAATCGTTCTTTGACTTTAGGTAAAAGACTTTGTTTGACCTTTGCCAAACCAACATATTCACTTGTTCTTTCCTCCCTGGTTAGCTCCTTTCCATAGGCTTTTAAGCATTCCTTTTCACATCGAAAGAAATAATCTCCACTATCTTTACGTGAGCTATCCGCCAAAAGAACCACGTCTCTTGTATCCTGACAAAGAAGGTCAAGTACATCTTGTTGCCAAAACACATCTGCATTCGCAAGCAATAAATCTTCTTTGATATCAAGTTCTTCTCTTGCGAACCATAACGAAGCAATGCTGTTGGTTACCTTATAAAAAGGATTTTCATAAAAAGTGACTTGATGATCCTTCAATGCTTCTTGAATCAAATGTCCCTTAAATCCAAGACAAATTGTAACATCGATATGATTTTTTTGTAATAACTCCACTGTATGACATATCAAAGGTCCATCACCGATATCCAACAAACATTTGGGTTCATTTGTTTTCGTGGATATCCTTGTCCCCATACCCGCAGCCATCAAAATTGCTCTCATATCAACACCTCTTTCAAACAAGCAATTAATTCATCATAATCTTGAATGCTTACATCTCCTAAATGTCCAACACGAAGCATCTTTGTTTTCATAGCCCCTCCACTCGGTGTCAAATAGATCTGATACCTTTTTTTTAACTGTTGATAAACCATTTGTGCATCATGATTTATGAATAACAATGGAGTTAACGCATTACTTAATGGAAAAGGTGGTAACATCACCGGTAACGTCTGAATATGTTCTCTAAAATATTGTGCACGTCTTTGTATTTGCTTTTGTAAAACATCCACTCCAATTTGTGTGATATGATCTAACATTTGTGATAGTTCCAACAAAACACCGACTGCAGGAGTATTGGGCGTCTGCCCTCTTTCCATATTTTTCACATGCTCCTTGATACTCAAATACATGCAAATATCCGTTTTCGCTATGATTTTACTTTGATAAAACTGTTCCTTCATAATGATCATTGAAATACCTGGCGCACAAGCCAATGCCTTTTGCGAAGACAAAATCAATGCATCGATACCATAAGTTTCCATATCCAAAGGATCACTAAGAAAGGAAGAGATGGCATCAACAATAAGAGAAAGATGATATTTTTTTGCATATGCACTGATCGATTCCAAAGAATAAAGTTGTCCTGTACTTGTTTCATGTAAATTAACAAGCAATGCATCATAACAACTACCATCTATTTGATTCAGTTTTTCTTCACTTAATGTTTCAGGAAAAGGTAGCTTTATTTCATCATAAGGTATTCCATAACAAGCGCATAACTTTGTAAAGCGCTCACCAAAAGAACCTCCATTGATAATCAAAACTCGATTCTCTTTCCTTAAACTACATGCCACAAGACTTTCCATTGCACTGGTTCCACTACCGGTAAGAAAGATAGCCCTTCCTTCTTTTACATGTAATATTTGTTTTAATTGTCGTTCCATCTTTAACATCATGTTAGAAAAATCTTCATCACGAAAATATGGAAGTTGCTGAGATGCTATTTGTTTTGTTTCCGTATACATCTGTACAGGTCCAACAGTAAAAAGCTTCACTATACCACTCCTTTTGTTCATATTTAAGATTATATGACCATATCATAAACAAATCAACCATTATTTTCATTTATTTTTGTTCATAATCAATAAATTTATTTATATCACAGAACAAAAGTAACATCTATTCAACACCAATAGTTAAAAAAATAAAACAGCCACTACCAATATAAAAGCTGTTTTGCTATTTCAATATGAAACACAAACCGTACTATGGTCTATGCTGTAACACATAATATGAACAATATATTTTTCCATCATGCCCAATCAATTTTTCCTCTGTAGATTCAAAGCCTAGATTTTTTAGGGCAGCGATTCTTTCTGTTGCGGACGGTATTGCTTTTATCGCAATTTTATCACAATCAAACAAAGAATAAGCCGGTTTTATGATCAAATCTAATATTTTCATGATTTCACTTGTTACTTCATAATCACTTCGAAGATCTAATCTAAGTAAACCACAATTTGTAAAATAATCTTTAGAATCCCTATGAAACAGTTCTAAGGTTCCTATTGCTTCCCTTGTTGCTTTTGAAATGATCGTCCATCTTACAAAACCTTCTCTGCCATATTCAAATAACCAGTAATCAATAGCCTCTTTCATTCTGCTCTCACTCGTATAGTAAAAATCATCTCCACCACAATTATCACTATTGAAAAAAGCTACAGCCTTCTTATCAGAATAGACTTTTAATAGATCTTTTGCATCTCCTCGTTGAACCAACCTTAGCATATAGTCCTCATTCTCGTAAGAAGTACACTCTTGATAAACATTTTCCACTCTTACATCCTCCTTAGTTTATCCATATAATTTCACTAAATTATCTTTCCATTTTCAAAAGGTGTTCCTCTGTTCCTTCTTCATATTGCCATTCATTATGATAATGAAATCCATGTTTTTCATAAAATGACACTGCCCTTTCATTTTTTTCTAACACCCATAAATATCTGACATCAAAGTTTTGAATAACAAACTCCATTAGTTTCCCACCAATTCCTTCATTTGCAAAAAAACTATCAACATAGAGTTCCTTTACTTCTTTATCCTCTATATGAATGAGTCCTTTCACAAATTCATCATCATACACCCAAATATGATGTAAAGTGTTGAGATCATCCAAGTATTCTTGAGCGAGAGATAACACCTACAGTTCTCCAAAAGAATAGTGATCATTATGAAAGATCGAACGATAATTTAGTCTTTTTGTAAATACCAATATCTCTGCAATTCTTGAAATATCTTCTTGTTTTGCTTTTCTAATATTGATCATTTTCTAATTCTCCCAATTTATCATAACGGTTTTTCTCTTTCCTGTACCAAATCACTATCAAAGGTTATATTTATTGTAACATGATCTATCTTCGTTCCAGTAAAAGATATTACATATTCCTTACTTTTTTCAGATTTTCCAATAAGATCGAAAATGACTCTATCTTTTTGTCTTCCTTCCATCTTTTACTCCATAAGATTTCTTTTGTTTTGTTATCTTTCACTTCTAAAATTCCACTTTTACCATTTAATTCGATGGTTCCATTGACAATCAAATCATCCATATCTTCTGATACACAAAATAATCGTTCATCTATCAACGGGTCTTGCTCATCATAATTTTTATCTAACTTCATTTCTAATGTTAACTTTTGCTTATTAGATTTATCAAAGGCATTTGCATTGTCACTTACACATGCCATCAAAAAGGTAATATTTATTAACATTGTGAAAAACATTATCGTCTTTTTCATACAGTGATCACCATTACTTTCTTAATTTAGTTTAAACACCATGTTACCATTTTTGTAATTAGTTCAACTGGCAATGCTTTATCATAGGGAAAATAAATTGCACTTTTTTTTGTATCAAAATCATTTAATTCAGATGCAAATTCTTCTATAGCTTCGACGCCCACATAAAAACTGATATGCTTTTTGCAAGCAGAAAAGGAAATAGACTTTCCCTCTTTTTCATAATAAGGCATGCTCCAAACGATACGTTCCTTGATATTCGGAACACTTTGCTGCAAAGCATTCATCATCTCTATCAAATTAGGACGTATCTCTGATGGTAGAGATTCTATGTATTCTAATACTGTTTCTGGCGCTTTACCACAATAATGAGCTTGATTAGTTCTTTTAAATTCTCTACCACATTTAGGGCATATCCACATATCTATTTCCTCCTAATCTTAATTCACCAAGTATACTGTCTTATTTGACGTATGGCCTTTTGTCTATCTTTATATATCAAATGTTGCATGCTTTCATCATATATTTTTTGATACCCTTCTAATGCTTTAAGAATGATATCTATAAGCTCCGGTTTATATTTAGCTATGATTGGCGTATCTTGGATACATTGCCTAGCTGTGATCGGCTTATCATCTTCTATATGTTTTAACCAATCATAAATGATATCATTTACACGATCATCTATATCCCATTTGGCATTATATGCAATCAAACGTAACCCTCTTGTTCGAATATAGGAATGCTCTTGATTGTTCATCATTTCAACAAATCTGTCAAAATATGGGTAACATTGATTGCTTTCCTCACTAACCACTAATAGCTCTTTTAACGCTTTATATGCCTGCTTATTCTCTGAATGTATCAACATATCTATCCATAACGTAACATCCATTTTATGAACCTCCCTTTTCCTTATTTGCTTGTGTTACTCTTACGATTTTTCCATATATGATACAGAATATCTTTCAGAACCAAGAATGCATCTAGTTCATCAAGGTGATATTCTTGTCCTAATTCATCTAACATACTACTTATTCTAGTAGCATAATATGGAATGTTTACTTCTTTTTGATATTCAAGTAAGATAGGATATTTTTTACCCCATGCATTTGTCCAGTTTATTTTATCGTTCATTTCTTCATTCGTTTGTTCAATCATATCTTCGATTTCTTTTTTATCCAGATCAAAATCAATCAATTCATCTAATGTCACATTGTAAAGCTTGGCCATTTTTTTAGCCTGATATATATCAGGTATCGTTTCTTCTGTTTCCCATTTCGAAATTGTCTGTCTACTTACTCCTAATTTTTCTGCGACTGTTTCCTGTGAAAAACCACACCTTTTTCTTGCATGAAATAAATGATTACCTAATTCCATTTTCATTACCTCCTTTTTTTGTTTACACCATTAGTATATCGTTTGTTAGGAAATAACACTATCAACGATAACTGTCAAAAATGCACGTTTATTTAACTACTTCTTTCACTAACATCATTTTTAGAATTCCTTATCTAGTAGGACATATGATTTCTTATTTTCTTGATGTTATGATTCATCAAATGCCTACCGAAATGGCTATATAGAAAGGCTTTCATATATGACATTTCTTGATGATGTTTCTTTAGCAAGTCGTCGGGACAATTAAAAACGCCGAAATCTTGTGTAATGCCCTCACTTTGTATATAGGTATTATTTCGCTCAAAATCAATGATAGGATTTAGAAAGTCCTTGACCGCAACACCATACCCACAAAAAGCCCCTAAGCAAGTTGCATTCATATTTTGTAACTGAGAAAGATACTTTTTATCTAAGATGAATGCCTCTAATTCATACCATACCCCATCCAAATAGACCTCTACCCAACTGTGAAAGATATGTTGAGGAGCATTCTTATATATCAACCCTGTCATTGCTCCCTTTTGCAATTTTTTATCAATCGTAAATCCATGGATTCGACATGGAACATTTACCGCACGCAATAATGCCATAAATAAAGTCCCTTTTGTATTACATTGCCCATATCCATCATCAAGCACTTTAGATGCAGGGATATGATCATCCACATTATAACCAAATAGGATTTCATCACGGACATAGTTATATATTTGCTTGATCCGCTCATATTCATTCATTTGTTTCCAAAGTCTATCATTAACTAATTGCTGTATATTTGTAGCTGAATAGTTTAACATAGGTGTTTCTTGCATGTATTGTTCCATCATATAGTATTCTCCAAAAATCTTATTTTGCTTTCTTTTCACTCATCATAACATAATTCATTTGGTGTCACAATATGATCTCGGTTTTTCAAAGCTCAAGTATGATCTATTGATAAAAGAATGCTATTGAGCAAGAGTAAATCCAACGAATCCCTCTATAGAGATAAGGTTCCTGTCTGCCTCTTTAAAGTGGAATTTAATTTTCTCTTCAGAATTTTCAAAAAAAATAAAAAAAAGGGTTGCAATTTTTCAAAAATATAATATAATATTAAAGCAACAAGTTCTAGCAAGGATTGCTGATGATGTTGATCGTTCTCTATATGGTTCCGTAGCCAAGTGGTAAGGCAATAGACTGCAACTCTGTGATCATCGGTTCAAGTCCGATCGGAACCTCCAAGTATGGGGTCGTGGCGAAATAGGCAGACGCAACGGACTTAAAATCCGTTGGGAGTTAATCCCGTGTGGGTTCAAGTCCCACCGTCCCCACCATACGTAAATAAAAGTCTTTGTAAAAAGACTTTTTTTATATATATTTTTCGTTTCAAAGGTAATGCTTATTTTATTAGTTTCTTCCATAACCAAAAAAAAACATCTATAAACCATTAACTTATCAATAAAATTATACATCTACGTATAAAAGACCAGATTAACCAACATTCAATCTGATCTTTTATTTTGTATTTCATTGTAAGCACCTTCCTTATACATAAAGTATATCAGCTATTCTCACATCATTTATGAAACAATTTAAATTTTCTTATGTTAGGGTTGTCTTATGGGGATTCACAAAGAAATATAATTTTTTTATGTTTATAATATTTTTATTTTAAACGATTAAATCCCTCGTATGAATTAAACCCAAGCATGTATACAGCCATTGCTATGGATAAATCTTCAGATTCAATATTCAACTCTTTAGCTAAAGATTTAATTTCATTAATGACTGTATCATGGGGAATTGATAGTCCATTCATTGTATCTACAACAGATTGAATCGTATTTGGTAAAACTAAACACATTTGATAAAAAGCATCTGTCTGCCCTGTTACCAAAGTATAGAACTGATCAAGACTGACTCTTCTAATTAATTTATGTTCCATTTTTTGTCCGTCAACCGTAGTTTTCCATTTAATGTTTTGTGATTTTTTCGCAATTGCTTCTACTAAAAAGCATGCACAATCATCATCTTTCAAAAGCTGATGTTGCATTTTCATAAATGTTTTTCCTGCTGAAGAAGAATTCATTGTATTATGTTTATTCTTCATCTCAACATAAACTCTGTGGACTATAGAACCATCGGGTAATGAGATACCATCTACATTTTCAAAAATAACATCCCAACCACCTTCTTTTCCATTATCTGGTACTCTACAATTTTCAATATATTGAAATATTCTTTGGTGAAAATATCCTATATCGTTATTGTTGGACTTATCACGTTGTCTAAAAATTTCATTACTAATAATTTCATCCCAAGTTGCATGATAAACAGTTTTATCAAAAATTAGTTTTACAGGATCAACAATATTTTTATTAAATCTTTTTAAATCAAATGATTCTAATTTTTCTCCATACTTTTCAATTGTTAATTTAACATGGTTTCTAAAATCTTCTTCATTAATAAATGTAAGTGGCCACATTACAAATCCTCCAATCCTTCTTTTATTTTCAAGGCTACTGCATATGCTAGATTTACTGGTACTGCATTTCCAACTTGTTTGTATTGTTGTCCAATACTACCACAGAACATCCATTCATCAGGGAAACTTTGACATCTTGCATTTTCTCTTACTGTAAATGGTCTTGCCTCTAATGGATGGCAACGATCTGTTTGTTTTTGACTAGGAGATGTTAAAACTGTTAACGAAGGTTCATCTAAACTTAAACGTCTTAATATACCTGTTCTTCCACCTTCCATATACCAACAACTTTTCATATATTTTTTTGCTATTTCCTCTGGAATATCTCTCCAGTACCCTCCTGGTGGCACCAATTCAAATATTTTTTTCTTGTACTCTGAATAAACAGCTCCATCACTTTTTGGACAATCCAATAAAACATCACGTAATACTGGTTTATATTCTAATGGTACAGGAAATGTAAAGTTAATCTTATCTACTAAGTCATTACGAATACCAATTGTTATCAATCTCTCTCTTTTTTGTGCGACTCCATAATCCCATGCATTCAATACATCTTTTTTTATAGTATATCCTTCTTTTTCGAAAATATCTAAAATAGTTGCATACGTGCGCCCTTTATTATGTGTTCGCAATCCTTTTACGTTTTCGAATAAAAACATTTTTGGTTGTAATTTATGTAAAAATTTTGCATAGTGATAAAATAAAGTCCCTCTTGCATCTTCAAGTCCTAAACGTTTTCCAGCATAAGAGAAACTTTGACATGGAGATCCTCCAGATAATAAATCAAGCTCTCCTTTTTTAATATTAAATAATTCCTCTAAATCTAATTTTGATATATTTGCAATATCATCATTAATAACATTCCAATTGGGACGATTAACTTTTAATGTATTTGAAGCATCTTTATCTAATTCAATTAACCCTAAACTAGAAAAACCGGCTTTTTCTAATCCTAAAGCTAAACCACCTGCCCCTGCAAATAATTCTATAACTTTCAAGTTTCCGTTTTCTTTTCTTTTTCTTTTATTCACAAACTCTGTAATATTACCTTTTAGAAGAGTACATACTTTATTAGCATCTTCAAAAGCTAATTCTTCATTGTTTTCTATTCTGTTTAATACATTCATATCTATACGAGTACTTTTAGCCAAAGTTGCATAATTCTTTTTATCATTAACACAATAATCATATAATTTCGATTGATTAATTTCCATAAGTACTCTCCTTTCCTATTACTCACTTATAATATTTTATTTTAATTCTATAGCATCTATAATTTGTCCTTCTTTGGGATTAAATAAAACCATCTGATAATTAAATGGTACTTTATTTAATTGCAAACTTTTGAATATACTAAATAAATTTTTTTGATTTTCAACACTAGCATCAAAAACAATATGTATGCCTTTTAAAACAATTTCATCTATGCAGAAAAAAGCAGCCATTGATGATGTTATATAATAAATCGCCTCATCATTAGAAATATGTTGAACCTCTTTATTAAATGATTCGCTTATTGAACCCACAACAATTTTATTATTAGGCTCTCTTTTTTTAGTTAACTGCCCTGCATATGTTAATTCACCTAAATCCTTTGTTTGATATATTACAGGTGCCTCATCAATATTCCATCCTTCTAAATATAAATAAGACATATATCTTGATAACACTTCTGCTTGAGAGACAATAAAATCATCTTCACATTTAATAATTTCATCTCTCCTAAAAAGTATTTTTGTAATTACCGATAACCTATTTTCATTTAAATAATTACAAATACTATCTAGTACTCTATTGCTTGGTGTTTTTATCTTGTTTGCTTCTATTTGTTTTATTGTATTAATATTTACATCAAGAAAATCCGCAATTTGTGCTTGCGTTAAATGATCTCGATCACGTATATCTTTTACGAAATCACAAAATGCCATTTTAACCACTCATCCTTTCCCATATCATTATACATTATTTTTTGCATCTATGATATAGAAAAGTTTAATTATTTTGATTTTAACATTGCAATTACTATACCTTATAGTATATTATTTTAATTTTATTTTAGCTATTACTAATCTATGGATTGAGGTGATTTTTATAATACGTCAACTTTTCATTAAAATTATACATCTACGAATAAAAAAACAGATTAACATCCAATTTCTGCTACACAGTTCATATTCGTAGAGTCATAAAAAATATAGACTCCATCTGCTGTATGTAACTTCACCCTGATTTTATAATCAGATCAATATCTTTTATTCTCAACACTTGTAATAATCTACCAATCGTTATAATCAAAAAAATGAATAAAAATGGTTGTATACATAATCCTCATAATACTGCACCACATTATTTTCGCTCATAATCATAAAGGCAACAATGTCTAAACTCGTATTGCATTCTTTACGCATTTCATATGGCCAATCTGTTAAGATATTGTATACAACACTATCTTAGTGCCATAGGATATAAAATCCCCCAGTCACAGAAATCCAGTAGTACAATCAGGACAATCGTAGGTTTCAAAGAATTCAAAGTGCCTTCATTTTTAGATGCTTATTTTATAAGTCTATTTTGCCATAATTTCAAGTAAAAGAAAAGCTCAAAACACCTATTTAAAAGCGATTTTGAGGCTTTTTTGGCTTATTTATTATAGATGTATAATTTTTATAATGATACACTTTTGCATAGATGTTTTCTAAGAAGCTATATCATTGCTTCTTGTTCTAAGGTTTTGCCTAATTTCAAAATCTGATCCATAACTTCATAAAATTCAGATAGATCTTCCCTTTCTTTCGCTTTTTTTACTTTCAATAAATAATCATCACTTGCTGTTTTCCCATAAGCAATATAGGTTTCCATTGTTTTCACATCCATATGCAATGGCTGTAATTGTGGAAAAACTTCATTCTTTAATCTAGAAAACATATAAAATCCTCCTAGATCAATATCCGAAGAAAGATATACCGGACAAGTAATTCCCTCCGCAATTTTCTGATATAGCTTCTTTTTTACAGGACTAAAATGACCTCCGGCAAACATTACGATATCGCCTTCCTCTTTTTGAGTAAGATTATGATAATAATTTGCCTTGTTTTCAATCAAAATCAAACGAGTTGCGTGCTTTGCTTCTATATGATCAATATGTGAAACCATATCTCCACTCAACATAAATTCTTCCATATAGGATGCAGTATGCAAAACATCACCATTGTTCAATATGATATTCATTGCACCATACCAAGAAAACACTTCCGGAAACAAACGAAAACCAAGACTACGAAACACCTCGCTATCTGTCATTTTATATTCATCAGCTTTTGCTTGTAAATAAGTCGGTTCATAACCATGAACAACCGACAATAACATATTCTTAAGTTTTGATCCATTTGATTCTTCTTCAAAGTATTTACTATCTTGAAATAATGCAATTGACATAGCTCTTATATAGCCCAATGATCCTTGATCGATATAAGCTAACACAGCTAATAGATCTTGGATTTTTTTGATATCTTTTTTCAGATAAGCATGTACCCATCCCTTTTCCCTTAGATATGCTAGCTCTTCTTTCAAAAATAAAGATATCCATTCTGTTGAAACACTTGCCTTCGCCTCTTGAAACATGGCCTCTAATTGTAAAGCTTCTTGACTCTTTTCTTTCTTATGGTAATATTCTTCATAAATTTCATCGATAAGTGATGTATTTAGAATGATGCGCTTCATATGATTGGTATGTTCTTTATCATATTCGATGGTTACATAATGCTTTTTCGCAAGTTCTTCCATTGCCTCATTACATTCATTGACCTGATCAAGATCTCTTACATCATACTGCTTATCATTTTTCATAGAATACATGATACGCTTATTACTGTCCGCTTTAAACGCATTACTTTTGTTACTTTTCTCATATTTTTGAATGAGTTGATCTAAAATCCTTTTACTGTGCGAATTCATGCTGAACTTCCTTTTGAGACCATTTTTGTACATTGGATATACGTTGACCACGTATTTCATCTGTAGCCGCAATTAACGTCATATCAGCTGATTTACTCAGATTGGATATCTTATCTGTCGGCGTAACGATAATGGCCTGAAAGCCCAAGGATTTTAACAAATTGATACATTCCTCAATACGTTCGTTATCCATTTTATCGAATGCCTCATCAAAGATTGCAAGTTGTAATCCGCCATTGGACTGATCATAAACACTGAATAAGGATACCAAAACAGCAACATAAAATGGGGTCTGTGTTTCTCCACCGGAGCTAGAACCGATGGTTGCTCGAAGCGAATTGCCATTCTCAAGGATATCAAATTTTAAATACGTAGTGAAACGAGATAGC
Source organism: Hoskinsella mucinilytica (assembly GCF_045223415.1). Taxonomy (NCBI): domain Bacteria; kingdom Bacillati; phylum Bacillota; class Erysipelotrichia; order Erysipelotrichales; family Erysipelotrichaceae; genus Hoskinsella; species Hoskinsella mucinilytica. Next base: position 36,949 of record NZ_JBEQZJ010000023.1, read on the forward strand.
ATCTTGACTTCTTTTTCCAATTGTTGATATAGCTTTGGATCACTCATAGAAGAAAGGGATGAAATTTTATCAAATAACTCATGAATCAACTCTTCATTTTCCTCATAAACATGGGTATTTAATAAGTTATGACCATTTAATTCTTCATTGGTAATAAGGTCATAATATTCTCGATAATCCTCATTGGCACTACATACAAATTCATATTGTGATCTACCGAATTGATGACGCTTGATGGAACGATTTAAACGATCGATCTGTGTTTTTACATTTTTGATCTTACTATTGATGGCACTGAAGAAATTGTTCTGGAAACATTCATACGCCTTTTCTTCCGCAATTCTACACTTTTCAATGTAATCTTCAACGACATTTTCTGAGTGCTTTTCATATTCTCGTTCATAATCATCACAACCAAATGCCGGGTTTAAGGAGATACGGAAAGAATCATTGTAATGATCTTTTTTCCCTCTCAGCTCCACCTTATGAATTTCAAGAGTGGACTCTAAAGAACGAAGCGTCATATCTATTTGTTGTTTTCTTTGTATCATAAGATCTAATGACGTAATAGATGCAATTGTTTCCGGTATACCATCTTCTGGCTTTGGTGTTATTTTTATCTGTTCCTCTAATTCCAACATACGCTGGTTGCTGATTTCTAATTCTTTCTCTAGTTCTTTTTTATGACTACCTTGTTCTACTTGAATACCATACACTTTGTTCTTTTCAGCTTTTAATTTCTTTATCTTATCGTTAAGTTCCATTAATGCCTGTAAAGATTCCGGTGTTTGGGCAATTCTTAGCTCTTCGATTTCTTTTTCTAACGCTTTACTATCGACAGCTTTTTGAATACCTTGTTCTAATTGTTGTAAAAAGTCATCATTGATATGCTGATCTAAATAAACGTCTTTAATCGTTTCATATAAGAATCGAGTCTTATCCAGCGCTTCCTTATGATCTTTTAACTGATGCATGGTTTCTTTTAATTGTTTCTCTACAGAATCAGCGCCAATGAATGGAATTTGATATGCTTTAGGATTGATCCGACTGACTGCATATCCACTATATAACATGCCATCCTTAGTGATACTGACAGGATAATCACGGATGTGTGATTCTTCTTCACAACATACGACCCTTCCTAATAGATATTCCACATAAGGTTTTAGGCTTTCTTGATCCACTTCCACAAAGTCATATAAAGTAACTGCATCTTCTTGTCTTCTTGGTTTTGCTTTTTCTTGATCAATGATAGAAAATGTATGAAGCTCTTTGCGTTGCTTTAAGGAGCGATAAATACGAAAGGCATCCATGAAATATCCATCTTCCACTACGATATTCAACTTTTGATTACGGATATATCCTTCGATTGCGTTTCGCCATGATTCATCCTTGATCGTGATATGATCTGCCAAAATCGTAACTGAGATATCCTTTCCATGCAATGCTTTTAGCTGTAAAGCCAGTTCATTTTTTAATTCCAACAATTCTTTGGGATATGGTTTTTTACCATGCTCCAATTCTTGTTTTGTACGAAGAAGTTCTTCTTGTCGTTTTTGTTGTTCCTGTTGTTGACGATACAGATCATTCTTTGATAGATTTAATTTTTGTTGAATCTCATACAATTCTTGTTTCAGATTATCATAAGCATCCATATCAAATGTAGCTAATTTCTCTGATTGATTGATCGAAGTTCTCACTTCCAGTTTCTTTCTAGATAAATCAAAGTCTTGTAAATCGATCGTTTCCTCATCTTCGATATCTTCTAAAATATCCAGCTGTTCTTCTATACGCATGCCTTTACTTTTCAATTGTGACTGTACGAATTTTACATCACGTTGTAACATTTCCTGTTTTTCTGCAGCACTTTGTATCTTACGTTCGAGAATTTCGGCACTGTTATCTTTACGCATATCATTTAGTTCTTCTATGTTCTTTTCTAAACGATCATATTCAGCTTTCGCTTCGCTTATTTCTATATTTAACTTCTGATAATGCTTGGTGGCACTCTCATATTGATTCTTTACTTTATCATGTTCCAACAACATACCTTGATAAGCTGCTGCCACTTGTTCTATCTTTAACGTATCAACATTCTCTTGTGCTTTTAGAATATCTAGATATTGCTCATGAATGAGCGATAGTTGTTCTTTCTTTTCTTTTACGGTTTCCAATTGTTCCTTCATTTGACGATAATCTTGGATTTCTTCTTGCATTTCTTCTAGATCCAGATCCTCTTCTTCGTTACAAATATTTTTCACGATAAACTCTGAAATATTCATCATTGGTGTATAGGCAACTGCCATCTTGAACACATCAAAAAAACGCTCATCTTTGATCATCATACGTTGCTTAAAGTAACTTCGATAATCCATATTCGTAGTAAACATGCGACAAGAGCGATCTTTAAAGCTATCAAGATACTTCTTCATCCTTCGAACATCATAGACTTGTTTTCCCTTACCAAACAAGGAATCTTCTTCTAAAAACTCATGAGATGGAATTGGTTGATTCATCATATAGAAACGATAATTCATATCATTTCGAGTTGATCCACTACAATCAAATACGATACCAAAGCTGTAAGCTTGTCCTTTGTCATCCATAAACTCCATACACAAATGAGAACTAAATGCGCCTTTTTCACGTTTGAAAGTACCATTTTTGTATTTTCCTCTTAGATATCCCATCAGATCTCGTGTTGTCTTATCATTGGCTGATTTATTAAACAAGGAATTATCTGTCTTCCCTAAAATAACGATCTGCATAGCATCGATCAATGCTGATTTTCCTTCTCCGGTCTTACCACTTAAAAATACGATATCATCAAAATCCAATACTGTTTTTTCATAATACAGCCAATTGATCAGTAACATCTTCTTCAGTTTCATGTTCTTCCCCTCCTTCCTCTTGTTGTATGATTGCTAGGATCTCATCGATCTTAGCTGGTGTCAAAACACAGGTAATATATGGTAACACCCAAAGATATTCTTCCTCATCTACTCGATATTTCTGTATCACATTCAATTTTTGAAGTGTCATAAGTGCTGCATTGATCATATTGCCCGCAGGCTTGATGCTAACCATAGCAAACACATCCACCATTAATCTGATCAATTCATTGACAACGATACGAATCGTCAAGGATGCATCTAGTTCTAACAGCTTCTCTTCATAATAATTTCTAAGAATCAATAACAATTGTGTCTCCAGCATGTTCAGTTGATATTTACATCGACAATCCTCACGTTCATTATTGATATAAATCATCCCCATATAGGATGTACGATCCTTACAAAGATGCCAACCTGCATAGGATAAATATTCTTCAAAGTGTTCCCAATGATCTGACACAAAGACATAATCTTGGTTACGTTCCTTTCGTTCAAAATTCTTCATTCTGGAAAACTGATAGATACAATTTTCCGCAAGTAATATATTCATGATACGGGTGAATTCTTCCCGTTCTTTGCTATCTAGTTGTTCTACTTTCATTTCTAATCCTTCCTTTTGATCAAAAGGTTGGGATACTGATATGCTCCCTCCACGATCTTCGTTTCTTGATTTTGTATGAGTGATGCTTCTACTTGCATCTTACGATCTCTTCCATAAACATAGATCAATATGGATCGAATATAATCATCCATATCTTTCACACCGATATCCTGTAAACGCATCGCACCTTCATCCTTCAATTGTTCCATATAATAACGTGCAATACTCTCCTTGGTAAATAAGGAATAACGATCAAATCCGATTCGTTTTTCCAACTGTTCTTGATCCTGTGCTCGATCTTCGAATTCAAAGGTCAATACATTCTGAGGTTCTTTACGCTGACGTTTCGCAAAGGAATATACATCATCGGTATGAATAAACTGTGTCTTTTGTATATTTATGGTATCACTAACCACGGAACACATCTTTTCTGGTTCTTCTTTCATATGATGAATTAATTCGACCAATTTTCCCTTTAATCCTTGATCACTATTGCATAAATATAGAATTCTTTGTTTCGCCAAACGACGATAATTTGCATCACTTTCTACTAATTGCGCTGTTAATGTTTCAACGATTCCAAGATCATTATACATACCATACAGCATATCTTCGATACTTTTTCTTGCAGTTTCTCGATCTGCGACACGATAATGACTTGTAGCACTATCAATGACTTTTTCCTTTAATTCATTGTTGTATAATAGATTCTCTAATATGGTCGCAACAGGATTTTTAAAGCGCTTTAGACTATCTTCTACCAAGGTAGGAAAGACATACCCTTCTACGATATCACCATAATAGACATCAAAAAAATCATGATAGATTTTAGTAGATGCTTTTCTCACTTGTATCGCATAATAATCTTTTATTCGTGCGTTGGTCTGTTCTAGTGTAAGTATTAGTTCTTTGATATCTGCATAGGCATTTCGGATATGCTGATAACTATCCTCAATTTTAAGAGGGTCCTCCATATCTTTTAATGAGGCATAAATACGTATCATATAACCAATCTGTTCTCGCTCTTTTATGATATCATTCACAAAGGTGATAAATACTCGTGTGTGATAGGGAAGAGAGACCATTTTCTTCATGGTATCCATATGCAAATCCACATTGATCCAAGTATGTTTTTCAAATAGATGGAGTAAAAAACTGATATTCTTACCATAAACTTCTTTCTCTAGCCTTACTTCTTTTTCAATTAGAGAATATTCACTCTCTTCACTAAAATCAATTTCATATTTTTGTTCTTCTACATACTCTTCTAACAGATCAACAAGCAGAGTGCGTTCCATACTCATGGACTGATTACGATAAATACATTCATGTATCTGTAACAACAGTTCAACATAGATATCCCGGTTTCTTGATACCAGAATTGTAAAAAAAGATGGGTCTATTTTATCAAATAATGACATCCTGTACCTCCATATCAATTCGTTCTTATATTTTACTATATTTTTGATGAAATATCTATGTATTCAAAAATGATTTCCATGAAGGAATGTGTCAAATCGAATGCAATCATAACCTGTTTTGTTATCATGATTTAATATGGCAGTCCATGTATTGATATTTGTTATAAGAATGTAAAAAGTAATTCTCAAAAATCTGAACTATCATCGTGAATGTAATAGATAAAATCTTAATGTTCTTTGATAGAAAGAAAAAGCGAAGTAACTCTTATTTTAACCTAGATGGTTTGAAACGCAAAACAAGGCAGAATCCTAATTGGACCCTGCCTTGTTTGTTTTATTTAATTCTTCTTCCTTCCATTGATCTCGAATCATTTTGACATATTTATAATATGTGGATCGTTTCATCCCTATTTTCTCTCGATAACTTTCATGATTCATCTCTTTTCTCATAATCATCTTTTGTACTTCTTCAAAATCTTCTGGTAGATTCAACTTAGGACGTCCATATGCACCTTCTCCCAGTTGTTTCTTCTCTAGTGCCTTCTGTATGCCTTCACGCTGTTTCACTGCCAAACGACGTTTCTTTGCACTTTCTACATAATCTAACATATCCAGTAACACATCAATATCAATATCCTGATTTTCTTCCATCAGATGCAGCTTTGCACGTATCTCTTTCAACTCTGATAATCTGATTTTTAGTTCTTCTTCATCTGGTGAAAACATAGAAAAAGATGGCACATAGAGCTTATCGAATTCTTTTAACGTTGCCACCAACTCTTTCCATTTTTCACTGTCTTTTGTTTCTTCATCATCGATGTATACCTGCTGTTTCTTGAATTTCAGCTTTTCTTCACACATCGTTATGATGTCATTGTTTTGATCTGTCAATGCGTAAAAATATTCCATACATCACCTGTTTCCTTTCTAATATCTTTATAATCCGTCTTTTTTCACTTTTCTTATTCCTAAATATGATATGAAAATAAAAAATGTGATAAACCCTAAAAGCACAAAAGTATTCTCAGCAAAATGATGCAGTGTTTTTTCATAATGCTCAGTCGCATTAAAAATCACTTCAATAGGTTCTTTTTTTGCTAAACTCTCAAAATCAGCGATACTGCCAAAAGTATCCATGCTCCATTTACTAATGGTTAAATTAGATAAAACACTTAGTTTTCCCTTAAGCTCAAATAACGTTCCAGGCAATATCATTTGAACAACCAGTACAAACGGCATGAGTTCCATCGCAGTTACGCTGTTTTTAGCCAAAGAAGACAACATGAAACCCATGACATCAGATGTATAGATCGTCAAAAATATGATTATAAAATATTCAATTGAAGTATGTGTAAAAATGCCTTTATCAGCATATGAGAATGTTATTATAAAAACTGCAATTACAATACAACTCTGTATAAAACAGATAAAAAACTGAAACACCAGTTCAGATACTATGAATTCCCCTGCATGCATCCCATTTAAAAAATCATCTAATATCTTGTGTTTCGATGAGCAAACTACTTGAATAGAATTAAATATTCCTAACCATATACATGCGCATATAAGAGTAAAGGCTCCCGATCTAGAAGCAGGATATGTTTTAAACATCTCATCTTTTAAAACGAAAGACATTAAAACAATCATCAGAAATGCAAGTATTATAAATTTAAATTGTCTATTATTCACCATTTCATAAAATCTAGATTTTAAAAGGATTTTTATTTTCTTGAATTCCATTTTTCTCCTTATTTTTTCATAGCTTTCTCTATATAGAATTTTGCTTTTTCGCTATTATCCAATATTTTAATAATATCACTATAACTGTCTTTTTCATCCAAACCAAAATAGTTCTTAACCTGATCTGTTTTACCAAAATAAACAATTCTTCCGATCCTTTTTTCGTCAACTGCTACTACTAGGATTTTGTTAAATATTTTTTCAAATTCCAGATAGGTATCATTTTCTTTCACATTTTTAGGATGATGGCTTACAACTGCCACAATACAGCCTTCCTCTGCTTTTTCTTTTAATTGTAAAAATAATTGACTTGCGAACGGTTCATCGAGACCAGAATCTGGCTCATCCAATATATAAAGATAACTGTTACACATATCAGCAATCGCCATGACCAGTCTTTTTTTCTCACCGCCACTTAAATTTTCTACTCTCTTTTCTAGCAGACTTTTTAAATTGTATTTATTAATAACCTCATTAAATTTATCCTCAGACAAGCGAATACCTCTCAGTTCAAGTTTCTTGTCTATTTCCTGTTTGACTTTCAAATCCGGACTGGATAAAGAAAACTGTGGGGCAAACGTTAAAAATTTCTCAAATCCATTTTTTCCATTTCGGAGTTCATATTTTTCTTCCTGTCCATCTTGACGTATGATTAATGTAGATACCACATGTTTTTGATAGGATAGTCCAAATGTGCCCTTCAGTAATGTTGATTTTCCCGATCCGGATCCTCCCATAATAAAAACCATATCTCCAGCAGCTAATGAGAAGTCCACATCCTTGAGAAGGATTCTTTTTTTTCCACCATTTCCACATATCTTTTCTGCTTTCGTATGGAATGTAATGTTTTTTTTGTATTCTCTGTTCTTGTTTTCGATGTTTAACTGAATTGCTTCTCTTGTTATTCTTCCATAGCTTACATTTGATCGTTTACAATAATTTTCAACATAACTCGAATTAGAAAATACAACTATATGCTGCTCCAAAATCTGACAAGAGTAAAAAACATTTTCACCAATGTATTCAACACTATCAGGTATCTTAATTTTAGTTAAAGGGTTTGCCATAAACGCCCTGTCGCCAATTATTTTAAGACTCTTAAAAAACACTGCTGATTTTAAAGAAGCGTTAATAAATGCTTCCTCTCCTATCATCTCTACATCCCCATAAAATCGACACAAACCCAATTTTTCACAATCACAAAACGCTCGTTTTTTTATTGTGATATTCCCATATAGACATACTTCTTCTAATTCTTTACAACCTTCAAAAGCTTTTTCATCTATCACAACTATATCTGCATTGATTACCAATTTTTTGAGTTTTACGTTTTCTTTAAATTCATCCTTTTTTATATGAATTTTGAATGATTTTAATGATAAAGTGCCTTTATCGTCAATTCGATCATCTACTACCGATTTTTTTATACTCAACTGTTTATAACGCAATTTATTTTCTTTACAATAATTAATATAGTAATCATTGAAGTAAAATAATAACTCAATTTTAGTTTCTCTTGTTCCACATTCTTGAAATGCCGCATCACCAATAAAGGTAATGTTAGCAGGGAGATATAATTTCTCAATCAAACACCCAAAAAAGGAATAATTTCCTATATAGCGTAAAGAATTTGGAAATTCTATCGCAGAAATATTTGTACCAATAAATGCATAATCACCGATATATTCAAGATTGCATGGCAATTCTATAGATTTCAATGCCTTACAATTTTCAAAAGCTGAATTTTCTATCTTCTTGATGTTTTTTCCTAAAATGATTTTTTCTAAGTTCTCACAATTTTTAAAACAACCTTTACTGATTACTTCTATGTTAGAAGAGAGTTCCACTTCTTTAAAATGTTGATTCTTAAATTCTTCTTTTTTTAATATGCTGACTTCTTGCGGAATTTTCAAGATATCATTTCTCATATTTGCTCTTTGCTTCTCTTATTCTAACATACGCTTTTCTTAATACTTTATCTTCAAATTCGAAGCCAGGATTAAGTATTTCCACAACAATATAATCAAACTTTTCGAAATCGTAGGTTTCTTTTATATCAAACTCCATTTTATGAGGATCAAATGGTTCATTTATCTGAGGATTTATTTCTTTGATATCAAACAGTTTTATTTTCTGCCTTAACAAGTCTCTATGACCGGTTAATCTGTCAGACACATTTTCTAATTTTAAACTGCCTTCACAAGTATTGTTTAAAATCAGCTCTATGGAATCCAATAATTCAATCATTCCATATAATTGTGTTTCTTTATAACTCTCTTTTAATTGATTCAAATCTTTCGCAATCGTTTTCATAATGGTCTTATAAGCAGATTCTTCCAATTTGTTTCTTAACAAATTTTCAAACATTTCTATTGTTAACCTCATATCATCTTTTTCTTTAGCAATATCAAAATATCTGCTTTCATATGATATAAACGATTTTATCAGTTTTGTATATTCTATACATTCTTTATTTTCATTGTTTTCCACATGATCGTCTTTATTAATATGCATAGATTTAGATGGTGCATCATCCAAAGGAAGTGTTTCTTGTTGCACTTTTGAATCTAGCTTTTCATACTCTAAGCCCTCTTCATCTATAAACTCATTAAAACTATTGCCTTTTAATTGCTTTCTTTTAGACATCTTTTTTCTTTTTCCTTTACATTTAATCATTTTTTCCTTAAAAAGCTCAATCATAATTAAATACCTTTATTTCAAATCTCTGATCATCATGATGATCACTGTGCACTTCAAGACTTAACAATCCCATTTCATCCAATGTATAAACAACATTCATTTTAGTTCCCATTGGAACAGAATATTTAAATTTAAATATAAATGCTTTCAAAAGTTTTTGTGAGTTTAAATCACTATATACTTCACCATCTTCCCTAACATCTCCTTCATATATTTTATACGATACATAGTCTCCGTCCTGATTGGTGAAATAGATATCTTTTTTTTCTAATGGCAATGTTTCATTGAAATAGATTACATTTTTTATTTTATTGATGCCTAATTCTTGAATAAATAAATTTGTCCCATAACTATGATTTGTCTTTAAAACCGTTGTAATATTGTTATCCTCTTTATAAAGAATATCCCCAAATGCTACCGATGATTCTGGATAATGTAAATTCATTTTCATACCAGGAAAGTTCTTGCTTAACTGCTCTTTTACCATTGGCATATAAGTGCTTCCACCACACAATATCAATTGGTTTATCTCACAGTCAGCATTGTTTTGTATTATTTTTTTACAAATATCTATCGTTTCATCCATTAAATATTTTGTTATTGATTCAAATTCTGTTCTATTAATTTTCAAAGAATATCCACATTCAAGAGACAAAACAATTTCTTCATCATCACTTAATCTTTTCTTAAGATTTTCAATCTTGATTAAAAACTTTGAATATTCTCTGCTCTCTTCTTTTATGCTTTGAACTTCTTTTTTTTGGTCCTCTGCTAAACATTCTGATTCCAACCTTTTCAAAACATACTCAGCAAGCAATTGGTCCCATTGGTCTCCGCCTAGTTTTTTCTTTCCCATATGATCCACTACTTTAAGCATGTTAGAATCTGTATCTCTGTGAACAATCGCTACATCAAAAGTTCCACCTCCAAGGTCATAAACCAGTACATTATCACTCACTTTTATATTTTTTTCTTGCATAATATAAAAATAATGTATTGCTGCCGCTACAGGTTCTTCAATCATTGCAATCACTTTTATCTTATAAACAGTAGAGTTCTTTACATAAATTTCTTCTACTGCCTTTTTTATTTTTGTTTTATAATCTTCAGAGAAGCCAACTGGAAAAGAAAGAACAACTTCATCAACTGCGTCCTCATACATACTTTCCAATTTGATATTTGCTACATTATTAATAAGATACTCTATATATTTTCGAACAATATACGTTTTTTCAAAAGATTTCCCATCAATATTTATAAATTTATCTCCTTCAAGCATTCCCTTAATAGATTTAATTACATAATTAGGCAATGTAGAGATATAATCATTACATTTTTCTCCATATAATTCTCCTATATTCTGTTTGAAGAAAAATAAAGAAGGTTCCGGTTTATTTGATTTCATGATATTCATCAAACCGTTATCTCCTTCTTTACTATAAAAAGCGCAGTATGAGTTTGTCGTTCCAAAGTCTATTCCAATCCTTGACATATTATTTTTCTCCCTCTCTGATTTTTAAACCAGTTTTTTTGTTTGAATTATTCGACCCTTTACTTTCTCTATCTCTCCATCTGCCGGATAAAAGTAATACAGATAATCAGCTGTCCTTACCTCATCCATATGCCACTTATACTCCCCTTCTATGCTGTGTACTTCCATATTCTGTAACTGTGGCAATAAATCTATTACCAACATACACGCATCACAGAAATCACTTTTAGGAAGGTTAGTTGTAAAGTTATTTGATATACTATCAATTACTTTCATCGCATGATCATAGCTTGGCTCTTCTCCAAACTTGGTGAAGATTGCCTTGATCAACTCCATCTGTTGATAGCCTCTGCTTCGTTCATTTAATGGCAAAGATTTTCGCTCACGTGCAAATGCCAATGCTTGTTTCCCATTCACATAGTTCATTCCTTCATTGATGGTGAATCCTCCAGGAGTATAAGTATAATGACTATACACATCCACACCACCCAATGCATCCACAAGGTCCATCAAACCTGTAAAATTCATCTTCACATAATAGTTGATATCAATATCTAATGCCTGCTCTATACTTGCGATAGAGGATTCTACTCCTCCCCACCATCCGCTATAGGATAACTTACTAGAAGCATCTTTTACTGGAATATAGACAAATAAATCTCGTGGTACAACCTGTAGATTGACTTTCTTTGTTGTTGGATTGATGGTTAAAAGGATATTCACATCGCCTCTTCCTGTAGATCCAACATCATTGATTCCTGATAGATCAGTACCACAAATATAGAGAGTAAAAGGATCTTTTGTAATATCTACATGTTTTGCTTGTGCCTGTTTCATTTCTACTTTCTTTTCGAAGATGACTTTGATTTCTTTATCCAAATCTGTTGTTTCTTCCTCTAATTCACTTCTTCCAATAGAGGTCAATACCATCAGATCTACCTTATTGTTCTTTAGTAGCTCATAACTTTTCTTGGTGCTTTCTACAGGCATCAAATTCTTTAATACGATCTTATGTTCATCTAAGATTTCTTTTGCATAATCATATCCATTACTATCATTTTGATCATATGCCATTTGATAGGATGTAAAGTTAGATAAAGTAGATATCTTACTGTCTGCTTTTGCGATGATTTGAATGGTTTGATATTCTGTTGTATCTGACAGCTTATTTGTGACTGTGTTGACTTTATGTAACGCTAGACTGCACACTAAAAGTAGGATGCATAGAATGATTTGTAATATACAAGTGAGTTTTGGCTTTTTGAATTGAACCAGAAAAAGTATCACAGTACATAAAAAAGTGATGAAAAGCATTATCAATGCATAGGATACTTTATACTGAAACAATGAGTAAACTGCATAAAACATGATACACATTAATACCAAAGTCAATCCTAAAATCACTTTATACAAAAATCCTGATTTCAATTTTTGAAGATAGCTTTTCATAATCTACTTACGCCATACCATTTTATTGACAACCCCAGTATAAGATTGAATTAGTTTCACTACCTTATTGCTAACATCCTCTACATAGTTTGGTACCGGTATACCTAAATCATTATTTTCATTCATTGTAACTGCGGTTTCAACTGCCTGCACTACTCCATTGTCACTGATTCCTGCTAGTACGAAACATCCTTTGTCCAATGCTTCTGGTCGTTCTGTACTTGTTCTGATACAAATTGCTGGAAATGATTTTCCTATGCTTGTAAAGAAAGAAGATTCCTCTGGTAGTGTTCCACTGTCGCTTACCACTGCATATGCATTCATTTGTAGATTGTTATAATCATGGAACCCTAATGGCTCATGAAGTCTGACTCTTTCGTCTAATTGAAATCCTCTTTGTTCCAAGTACTTCTTTGATCTAGGATGACATGAATAAAGGATCGGCATATCATAGAGTTCCGCAAGTTTATTAATGGAAGAAAACAAGTCGATAAAGTTCTTTTCTGTATCGATGTTTTCTTCTCTATGAGCTGATAATAAGATGTATCCTTTTTCTTTTAGATCTAATCGTTTTAATACATCAGAAGCTTCAATCTGCGAAAGATTCGCTCTTAGTACTTCTGCCATAGGAGAACCTGTCACATAAGTTCTTTCCTTTGCAGTTCCTTCTGCATTCAAATATCTTCTTGCATGTTCGCTGTAACACAGATTCACATCTGAAATATGATCTACGATTCTTCTATTCGTTTCTTCAGGAAGACATTCATCAAAACATCTATTTCCTGCTTCCATATGGAAGATTGGAATATGTAAACGTTTTGCACTAATTGCACTTAAACAGCTGTTGGTATCACCTAGGATTAATAATGCATCTGGTTTTACCTCATTCATCAATTTATAACTTTTCGCAATGATATTACCTATTGTTTCTCCAAGATCATTTCCTACTGCTTCAAGATAATAATTTGGTTCTCTTAAACCTAGATCATCAAAAAACACTTGATTCAAACAATAATCATAATTCTGTCCTGTATGTACAAGTATCTGATCAAAATATGTATCACATTTTTTAATGACTTCTGACAAACGTATGATTTCTGGTCTTGTGCCTATGACTGTCATTAGTTTCAATTTACTCATGTTCTTCTACCACCTTTTCAAAATAAGTATCTGGCTTATTAGGATCAAACATTTCATTGGCCCACATGATCGTCACCATATCAGTTTCTCCTATGTTGATGATGTTGTGTGTATAACCTGTTGGAATGTCTATCACTTCTAGTTTTTCGCCACTTACTTGATATTCAATGATCTTATCTTCTCCGACTTTTCTGAATTGAATCAAACCTGTTCCACTGACTACAAGAAACTTTTCATTCTTTGTATGATGCCAATGATTTCCCTTTGTGATTCCTGGTTTAGATATATTCACACTAACTTGACCATATTCTTTGGTCTTCAAGAATTCCGTAAAGCTACCTCTTTCATCTATATTCATTTTTAATGGATATCTGAATTCATTTTCAGGAAGATAGCTCAGATAAGTCGCATAAAGTTTCTTTGTTAATTCGTCTGCTTGATTAATTACTTCAAGAGTTGTTCTTGATTCTTTAAAGCTTCTGATTGTATTAGCTAAGTTACCTAAGGTACAGTTGTATACCTTTTCTACACCATAATGCACACCATCAACAATATAAGGATTACCACAAATACAATGGATGATTTCCTCTACAACATCGTCAATATAACATAATGGTAATGTTACTGATGGATCATTGATTTGAATATCTAGACCATGAGCAATATTATGACACCATGTTGCGACTACACTATTGTAATTAGGACGACACCATTTGCCAAATAGATTAGCAAAACGATAAATATAAATAGGATTACCGTTTTCTTTCCCAAAAGCTAGTAAGGCATCTTCGCCAGCTTTTTTGCTTTTCCCATAATCGTTATCTCTTTCTGCTTGAATTGAAGAAGAAATCATAATAGGACACTTATTTCCTGCTTCTTTCAAATAGGAACAAAGAGCCTCGGTAAAGCCAAGATTTCCTTCATAAAATTCAGAAGGAGTTTGTGGTCTATTTATACCTGCTAAATGAACGATGAAATCACAATCGGAACAAAACTCTTTCAATTCTTCTTTTGTGCTATTCAAATCATACTCATATAGCATAAGATCAGATGTTAAACACATTGTTTTATTTTTTTCATCTCTGATTGTTTTTAGTGTTTCTACCAAATTTCTACCGACAAATCCTTTTGAACCAGTTACAAGAATTTTCATATCTATTTATTCTCCCATTTTTTTAGTTCTTCTCTAACCAATGGAACTTCAAGCAATTTATCTTTTACTTGTTCTAATGTCATCAATCTGGTATTGTTTGAATTAAATTGAGATAAATGACTCTTTTCTACACCTTCTGAAAAATATTTATCATAATTCAAATCACGCTTATCTGCTGGTACTCTATAAAAGTCACCCATATCTATTGCATGTGCACATTCTTCATCAGTCAATAATGTTTCATACATTTTCTCTCCATGACGGATACCAATTACTTTGTTTTCACTATCAGCATGGAACAATTCTTTAGTTGCTTCTGCTAATACATCAATTGTACAAGCTGGCGCTTTTTGTACAAAGATATCGCCACTTGTGCCATGTTCAAAAGCAAATAAGACTAGATCTACTGCTTCTTCTAAAGTCATTACAAAACGAGTCATACTTGGTTCAGTTAATGTTAGAGGTTTTCCATCATTAATTTGCGAAATAAAAAGAGGTATGACCGAACCTCTTGATGCTAATACATTTCCATATCTTGTGCACATGATGCTTGTTTTTTCTGAATCAACCGTTCTTGATTTCGCTACAATTACTTTTTCCATCATTGCTTTACTTGTTCCCATTGCATTAACTGGGTAAGCTGCTTTATCAGTAGATAAACAAACTACTTTTTTCACACCACATTCAATGGCAGCAGTAAGTACATTTTCTGTACCTAATACATTTGTTTTTACTGCTTCAACAGGGAAGAATTCACAGCTAGGCACCTGTTTTAAAGCAGCAGCATGGAAGATGTAATCTACTCCATGCATTGCATTCTTTATTGAATTGATATCTCTGACATCGCCAATATAGAATTTTAATTTGTCAGATACCCCAGAATATTTTGACTGATACTCATGACGCATATTATCCTGTTTTAATTCATCTCTTGAAAAAATTCTTATTTCTTTGATATCTGTATTTAGAAATCTATTTAATACTGCATTACCAAAAGAACCTGTTCCTCCAGTAATCATTAAAACTTTATTTTTAAAATATTCAGCAGTTTGCATTACGTTTCTCCTTAATTAGTCACTTCTATTTTGTTGATTAATATATTATCATTTCATACATAATAGTGAATATCTGATAAATAAAAATGCCATCATTGTTACATGATAAAAACTATAAAATCGCTTCTGCAAGCAATCAAAATATGAGAGCTACCATATGATGACCACAAAGAAGAAATTTTTAAGAATTTGTATTTCATAAGACTATACTTATGGGCTTTTTTCTTCATCTTTAATGCTCTCAAAATTATCTAGGTGCATCATATAGGAATAATATCAAAATAAAGAAATCTACAAATTTTATATTTCAGAATACTTTGTCTGCGATTTGTTTTCTCATCAATAATATTCTGAAATAAATTTGGAACTTTCATGTAGAAATACACACATATGTTTAATAATCTCAATTATTCATCTCTGATATTTAAAAATATATTCCTTTTGAAGTGCCCTTATAGTCATAATATTTCATTAGTTCTCGATCTTTTTCTTTACCTTTTAAATTACCTAGACATAAAGACTCTCGTTGTATTTTTTCAAAATATTGATCTATATTTTTTATCACTTTAGCTGGAATTCCAACCGCTACAGAATTATCAGGAATACTTTTCGATACAACCGCACCAGCACCCACAACTACATTATCGCCAATTATTACACCTGGTAAGATTATAACATCGTTTCCTATGTACACATTGTTTCCAATTTTTATTGGTTTTGTAATTTCCAAATCTGGTACCTTATCTCGAAACAGCAAAGTACCACCATCATGTGTAATAAATCTGGTTCCTTCTGTAATATGTACATTGGTTCCTAAAGTGATAATCCAAGGCTCAGTCCCCCAATCAATTTTTCCATAAATATGTAATCCATTTTCTACAAAATTTACTCCAATAAGTTTTGCTAATTTAACTGGATTTCTAACACTTAGTATTTTTTTAATTATCCCACGTCGAATTCTTGCAATATTCATTTAATTTACCTCTTTTTTTCATTAGAAAACTATTAAATTTATTTATCAAATATTCTTTTAATTAACTTAAAAACTTTTATTAATGTTGCTTTAAAATTGATTTTAAAATCTTTACAAAACTTTATAAAAAATGCAATACCACATATAGAATATGAAATCACAGATGCTATTGCTGCTCCCATTGCCCCAAGATAAGGAATTATAATTATATTTCCAATAAAATTTGAAGCAACTGCTATCGAAAGTAACAATACCACTGTTTTAGTTTTTCCGTTTGCTATGTATATAGGATGGATCAACTTATATAAAACCATTGGTAGTGTACCGATAAAAAGCATTAGTACGAGTGGATATGCAGCTATAAAATCACTTCCATACATAATACCTAAAAACCACTTTCCCAAAAAAAGAAAACCAATTAAAACAACTATACAAATTAAAAAATTACATATTATAGAAACTATGACTTCTTCTGGATTATCTTTTTTCGCTGCCCTATTAAATAGTATATCTTTAAAAGCATCAGGAATTATCCACAACATGTTTCCCAAAGTAATTGCTGTACCATATAGTCCAACAGCATAATTATCTTTTGTAATATAACTCAAAAAAAGAACATCTGCATGATAATTTAAATACATCAACATATTCATTAGCATAGCAGGAATTGCGATAATCATTATTTCTTTTATTATTTTTCTATTTATCAGATGTATTCTTATTTTAGATATTTGAAATAAAACTATCAGTGTTGTACAAAACACTAAATGATCAATAATTACAGCACCTAATATAGCACTTAGTTTAAATTTCAAAAAAATAAATATAACTCCTAAAACAATTGTATGTAATACCGAAGTTACTATATTTATTAAATTTCTTTTTGAAACATCCTCAACTATAGCAATAAAGATAAGCAAGCTTTCAATGGTTGTAATGAGTGCAAGTATTGCAATAAACCTATACGAACTATCTAAACTTGGAAATAAGAAAAATATAATCATTAAATATATAACTGCCATTAAAGCTATAATAGTAGTAAAAATTGGTTTACATTCATCTGGATATTTTCGTTTAAAAGCAGGATAAGTTGTTCCTATGCCTAAATTCAAAAATAATTGTAATAAACTAGCCCAGTTTAATATAGTTGTATACTCCCCTCTTAATGCTACTCCTAGACATCTATTTATTAAAATTGAATTGACAAAGCCTATTACTACACATATAAGTTTAAATACTATTGTCTTACTATATATACTTAAAGTTTTACCATTGGCCACACTTTGTATATCATCATGATCTTGCATCTAATCTCTCCTTAAAAAGCTACTTTCTATTTGATTGTATAATATCTTCATATGCATCTAATAATGCATTTCTATTTGTTATTGGATCATGTGTATTCATTGCATGCTTTCTTGCCTTTATTCCAAGTTCTTTTGCCATATTTTCATCTTTAAATAATCTTCTAATCTGCCAAGCTAAAAGTTTAAAGTCGTTTGCTCTATAGAATAAACACTCTTTTTCATTAATTGCCATCTCAGATGCTCCACCTGTATAAGCAGAAATACATGGCATCCCCAATATCATTGCTTCTCCGAGTGTGTTTGGACTATTTTCAATAAGAGATGGTAATACATAAACATTACTTTTTTTCATTCTATCTAGCATTTCATGCTCTTGCAAAACACCTGTAAAAAATACATTATCGCCTAAATTATCATTTTCTATGATTCTTCTAATATATCTACTATAACCAAATTTATGAAATGATAATTTTTTAGATTTTACTATTGGACACTGACCTGCAACATATACTTTCACATCCGGGAATTCTTTTTTTAATAGCGATATAGCTTTTAAAATAAAGTGAAGTCCTTTTAAAGGAGAATATCCATTCCCTATAAAAATTGTATATTTTTGACAATCATTACCATCCCATTCTTGCTCATAAAATGAAGGTCTCAGTATTCTATTGCATTTATAATATTTACTAGTAGAATTTATCCAATAACTATGTGCTCGATCCCAAAAAGTTCTTCCCATTAAATATTTTGCATTTTTAATAGTTTGAGTTTCTAAATTAATTCTTTTATCAAATAATAAATGCTTTCTAAAATACAAAATCCACGAGCTTATAATGTTTTTATTCTTGAAACTAAATAGATAATCCACAATTGGAATTTCACCATATTGATATGGTTCACAACCAGATAATATCCCTTGCAAAGATACAAGAGTTGGAATGTCCTTGATATTAGAAAACTTGTTTTGTATAGGAAACTCATTTCCTTCTATATGTATAATATCCGGTTTGAATCGTTTTATTATCTCATCTCTATAATGGTTGTTTATACTTTTATTTCCTTCATCTGGAGCTACAAAACACTTAATTTTACCTGATTGTTTTTCAAAAATTTTATCTATCTTAGTTGATACCATAGCGACACCTAATTCTATTTCGTCAATTTCCTCCAATTGGTTCAGCATATTCATAATCCATCCGCCAAATCCTAATTTAGGAAGATTTAAATCATCTGCAACAAGAGGTAAAACCTGTGCAGTTACCCATAAAATCTTCATTTAGTAGTCCTCCTTTTTTTTGACTTCAAAACCGCCATCCCACAAATATATAACATAATAGTCTGCGGAACGCCTAATAAAGTATGAGAAACAAAACTTACAATAATAAATCCAATGAAAGGTACAATCTTTTCAGAAAACCATATTATATATGATTTACTTTTTCGAATTATATGTAAATAGGTACTAATGTATAATGCAGAAATGATAAATGACCCTATTATTCCTATTGATGCAATTTGTTCTAGAAGCATATTATGGGCAACATATATTACACCATTTTCTGTGAGATCCATATTACCAAACCAAAAATAAATATTATTCTGTTTAAATAATGCCAAATATTGTTTCCATATTTCATATCTTCCGTTAGATATATCTTGTGTAGCTAGTTTATTGATTCTATACACTAATTGATCCATATACTCAGATAAAAAATCATTTGTACTCAAAATCAAAATGCCAATTCCTGCAACAAATACCATTAATATCAGTATTTTACCTAATCTTTTAATATTTAGTTTAAAAAAAGAAATAGTAATAATGCTAAAAACACCTATCCCTAAAACCATTAAAAAACTTCTTGATCCTGTAATCAAACCAATTGCTATTAAAAAAACAGCCATTACAGCAGAACCCTTTTCCTGTCCCTTTTCTGTTAGAAAAATACACAGAAGGTGAAGTGCCATTACACCACATATAATGCCCAAAACATTTTCTCCACCATTATCTGAAATTGAAAACCTCGTTGATTCGCTTAAAAATGATGGATTAAAAAACAAAGCTATAACAGTTGATATAATACACCCAAAAGAGCAACATTTCACATATTTCACATATAACTTTTCTATCTCATCTCTACTCCAATATATCCAAATAAAAAGAAGTACGACTACAATCTTGAAAGCTGATAATACTTGACTTTCCCCTATTCCTATTGTTGCAACACAATAACCAAGAAAGACTAAAATATAGATAAAAAAATTTTTGCTAATTTTTAATGTTACTCCATTTAAACTTCGCAGTACTCCAATGAGCATTATTATTGTAGGCGCTGATATTGACCCAAACGTTAAACTTCTATTAGGTGCAATCAAAAGCAACATAAATGGAACAAATTCATTTTGATCAATTTTAATAGCAACAAGAACACTTACAGTTAAGGCTATAATCAACACCGCACTGGAATCAAAAAAAATAGATATCTGTCCTAAAATGATAATGAAAGTTGCACAAATAAATGTTATCTTTTCCTTGGTAAGTAAAAAAATATTTGTATTCATTCCTCCACCTCTTAATCTCATAGTTTTCCCATAAATATTTTCATTTCATTTTCATATCTTCTAAACAAGAATAAATCTTTTTCGACTGGAAGTTCTGCAGGTACTTTATCTAAAGTATCTGCAATACATAAATAATTTAAATTATCTATACAAATACCGTTTTTTCCTTTATTCATATAGTCCTTGATATTACTAGATGCATTTGTTATTACTGGTGTTCCACATGAAATTGCTTCAACAAATTTCGTTGGGAATCCAGCTTTACTTACTCTATCGTCCATTCTGAAAAAGCAACTATAATTTGAACGTTTTACATACTCTAAAGTTTCAAGATGACTTAATTTTCCATGAAATGTTATCATTTTAGAAGATAATAAAAAAGTCTTATGATTTGGATACATTTCAATATATTGTTCTAATGTAATTCCAATGATATCTAAACGAATCTCTCTTCTAACAATTTTCAAAGCTTCTATGAGAATATCAATCCGATCTTTATTTCCCGGATTTCCTGCATAAACTAAATTCATTTCTGATTTACTTTTAGAATAATTTCCATCCCATTTTTTTTCATCTGTATCTGTTAAAGGTGGTATGCTAATAACATTATAATGTTGATAATATGATTCAAGGAATTTACTAATCACTATTAACCCATCCAGTCTTTTATGCACAACTCTCATACGATACCATGTATCAAAGCCTTTGATAATTTTAGAAAATAAATCACGTCCCTTGACAGAATACCATTCTGTAACATCCGCAAGACATTTAATTTCTTTACTTTCACAGAATTTTCTAAGCTTATTTAATGCAATAGAGGGAAAGTTATAACATATTAACGCTTCAATTCCATCATACTTATTTATTATTTGAACATAATCTCTTATACTAGTTAAATACCGTATCCAGTCCACAGTCTTATGAGGATAAGGAATCGCATATGTTTCGAATCCTTGGACAAGTTTGAATGTGTTTTCAATATCATTTTTTTTTAAACTTTTATCAATGCTAATAAAGATTACATTATTTCCGATATCATTTAAAATTTTTGCGTTGCTTAACACTCTATGAGCTGCAGCATTTTTATCAGGAAATTCAAATCCTCCTATATATATCACTTTTTTTCTCATTAAACAATCTCCTTACAATAACTTCCTACCTAAATGAACTTAATTTTCTGATATTGAAAATAATTGTAGGTGTCTATTTTTCCTTTTCAATTTGTCCTTCTAAATACTTGACTTTCTTATTTCTCTTCATATTATGTTAATTCATGATTATATCCCTTAATAATATTCAAAAATAATATATGTCAAAACACTACACCCTTGTTATAATTAAGCTTCTACTTTAATTAACTTCACTTACATACTAAAATTAAGATTATTTCATAATACTTTACTTTATAAATCATTTCTAATATTTGTTATCAGTAAAATTTTAATGTGGTATGATAAAATCAAACATGATTTACTGAGATAACAAAAAGCATATCTTTTTTATATGTTATTTAAAAATCCTTCAAGTCGTATAATTTACATCATACATCTATAAATTTTTCTTATACCAATTAATAGCTATTTTAATTCCTTTTTCAAAGCTATATTCAGGGTCATATCCAAGTAATTCTTTTGCTTTATTTATACTTGCATTTGAATGTTTAATATCACCATTTCTATTTGGTCCAAAAATGGGTTCTACATTTTTATTAAGTGTTTTACATAAGTTATAATAAATATCAATTAGATACTCTCTACCACCAAATGCTATATTGAAAGCCTCTCCAGCCGCTTCACTTGAAGCCAAACAAGCCTTAAGATTGGCTTCAACTACATTATCTATGTATGTAAAATCTCTTGATTGTTTTCCATCACCATTAATTGTTGGTCTTTCGTCATTAAGAAGTTGTTTGATAAACTTTGGAATCACTGCTGCATAAACTCCATTGGAATCTTGACGTTTTCCAAATACATTAAAGTATCGTAAACCATATGTATCTAGTCCATAAAGCCTTTTATACAATTTACCATATTCCTCATCTACTCTTTTTGTCAATGCATATGGACTTAATAAATTTCCTTCTTGGCCTTCTACCTTAGGAAGAACGGGATGATCACCGTAGACACTTGAACTGGAAGCATACACAAACTTTTTAACATGATTTTGTCTAGCTGCTTCCATCATATTCAACGTCCCCCCTATATTCACCTTTTCATAAAACAATGGCATTTCTATACTTCTCGGAACACTTCCCCAAGCCGCTTGATTTAAAACATAGTCAACATCTTTGCAAGCTTTTAAACATGTATCCAAATCAGTAATATCACCTTTGATAAATGTATAATTCGGATTGTCTAAAAACATATTTACATTTTCCTGCTTACCAGTTGATAGATTATCAAGACATTTTACTTTATAACCCAATTCCAAAATAGCTTCACATAAATTTGAGCCAATAAAACCAGCTCCACCTGTTACAAGAAATGTACTTTCTTTATCAAATTTTAGATTTTTATATCCCATTTAAAATTCTCCCTTCTGTTATAAACGCCAATAGGAATAGCCAGCCTGTTCAAAATCTTTTTTATTGAGTATTCCTTTTACATCTATAATTATTTTTTTGTCTTTAAACATTTTATCAAATTCATCAATATTCATCTCCATAAAATTTTGATGACTAGTTGCTATAATTAAACTATCAAGATTAATTAATTCTTCTTTTAACCTAAAATCAAGATTGTAAAGATGTTTTGCTTCTTTTGCATCTGCAATTGGATCAACAATGATTGGGTTGATACCGTATTCTTCTAATTCTTTAATGATATCAATAACTTTTGTATTACGAGTATCTGGACAATTCTCTTTAAATGTAAAGCCTAAAACACCTACTTTAGCATTTTTTATACTTTTTCCTTCATTGATCATCCTTTTCACAACGTTTTCAGCAACGTATTTCCCCATATCATCATTAATTCTTCTGCCTGATAAAATAATCTGAGAATGATATCCTTCTTGCTCTGCTTTATAAGTCAGATAGTATGGATCTACTCCAATACAGTGCCCGCCAACTAATCCCGGTGTAAAATTCAAAAAGTTCCATTTTGTCCCTGCAGCCTTTAAAACCGCTTGTGTATCTATTCCTAATTTATTGAAAATTATAGATAATTCATTCATAAATGCAATATTTATATCTCTTTGAGAATTTTCGATTACTTTTGCTGCTTCAGCAACTTTTATTGATTCAGCTTTATATACACCTGCTTTGACAACAACCTCATAGACCTCAGCAATTTCATTTAATGTACTTTCATCCATTCCAGAAACAATTTTGGTTATTGTCTCCAGTCTATGTATTTTATCTCCAGGATTTATTCTCTCTGGTGAATAACCTACTTTAAAATCTATACCGCATTTCAGTCCAGATTCTTTCTCGAGAATTGGAACACATGTCTCTTCAGTGACTCCAGGATAAACAGTTGATTCATATACCACGATAGAGCCTTTTGAAAGATTTCTTCCTAAAATCTTGCTGGCCCCCTCGACTGGGGTTAAATCTGGTGTATGATCTTTTTTCACAGGTGTAGGTACAGCAACTATATGAAATTTTGCTTCTTTTAATCTATATTCATCAGAAGTAAAATCGACTTTACAGTTTTTTATGCCTTCACTTCCTATTTCATTTGTTGGATCGTATCCATCTTTATATTGATTAATTTTTTCAGAATTAATATCAAATCCAATTACATCCATATGTTTAGAGAATGCAACGGCTATTGGCATTCCAACATAGCCTAGTCCTATTAGGCTTAATTTTTCATTTCTATTCAAAAGTTCTTTACATATCATTTTTAATTCCTCCAATTTCTTTTATATATGTATTTACTATGATATTTCTATCGAAAAGCATCTCCATTTTTTTTCTAGCATTTAATCCCATTATTTGCCGTTTTTCATATGTTAATTTATTAAATTCCATTATACTGTTGTATATTGAATCACTACTCTCTTTTTCAAAAAGAAACCCCGTGATTCCATCATCAATAATTTCCTTTATGCCAGAAATATTAGATCCTAAAACTGGTCTTCCACAAGCAGACGCCTCAAGCAAAACATTTGCCATTCCTTCATGATGGGATGGCAAAATAACTGCACTACATTCTTCGATGTATTTTTTTACATCTGATTGAAACCCTAAATATTCAATATTATCTGAATCAAATAATTCATTTGAAATATTGTCATCCAAAAAACCAATCATTTTAATTTTTACTTTTTCATTTTTCAGTTTTTTTGCTGCTTCTAATAGTTCAACAATTCCTTTAGCCTTCATCAATCTTCCTATAAAAAGAATATTTACAAAATCATGTTCTTCTGGATATGGGAGTAATTTGAATTCCTTTAAATTTACTCCTGAGCCAGGAATAAGACTTAATTTCTTGGAAATATTATTCTCTATAAAAAAATCTTTAATTTGCGAATTCTGTACAAAAATTTTGTTAACCTTTCTCATAGAAATTTTATATAAAATAATAGATAATGAACGCAAAAAGCCTATTTTCTCCAATGCATTTCCAAGTCCAGTAATATTCACAAAATAAGGAATTCCTTTTAAAGAACAAGCAATTCCCCCATATATATTGGGTTTTATTGTATATGTCAAGACAGCAAATGGTTTTATTTTATTTATTATTTTGTAATATTTATATAATATGGCAACATCTGAGAATGGATTTAGTCCATGCCTATCTATATTTATTTCTATAAATTCACATCCTAAACCAATTAGTTTTTTAATTTTTTCTCCATTTGGAGAACATATAATTACATCATACCCCTGCTCTAATAACTCGATTACTAATTCTTTTCTAAAATTATATATGACAATTTCATGGTTAACCAAGAATAATATTTTCTTCTTCATTTCTTAACCTCTGTTAAATAAATTGTTTCCTTAAGTAACGTCTCAACAACTAAATTGTTTTTATCATAACAAAGATTGCCAAACGCTTTATTACACATTCCGCTGATCTTCCCAGGAATATGGGAAGCAAGATATACAAAAGGATTCAAAAGCTTCGTTACATATATTTTCTTATTGTTTGCTTTTGCTATTTCTTTTACCATATCAGATGTTCTTACATATTCTTGATTCTGAGGAAAGAAGATACCTTCTTGATTTTCATCTATACATTTCTTTATGAACCAACACAGATTTCCTATAAACAACATACTTCTTTCGTTTTGTATATCAGGAAATATTGGCAACTTCTTCGCCATTTTTGATAGCAATGGATAATTCCCTTTACTGCCTGGACCATAGATCATTGGAGGTCTTAAGATACACACCTTAAAAATTTCATTGGACAATGGCAATAATCCCAGATCAGCCTGCAACTTGCTGTCTCCATAAAAATTAGCAGGTGAAGGAATCGTATCTTTTGTAATCACTTTTTTCTTTCCGATTGGTGCGCTTTCGCCATATACAATAATAGAGCTCATATAGATGAATTGCTTTACTCCAGCTTTTTTCGCAGCTTTTGCTGTTTCAATGGTTAAATCTGTATTCACTTTATAATAAAGTTGTTTTCTTTCCTCTGATACATGTCCAACATCCGCATGTGCTATCCCAGCCACATGAAATACTGTATCATATGGACTGAAATCATATTTCTTCCAATCAGGGTTTTGCATGTCCAGTGTATCTATTTTATAATCATTAAATTCTTTCATATAATTTTCAAAAGATGTTCCAATATAGCTGTTTGCTCCTGTGATCAGTATCTTTTTCATTCTCTGTTCACATCCTTTTTCTGCAACTCCCCTGTTCCCCCTTCTACCACCCCGTCATGCCTTAACACAGATGTAATCGTTCCAAAAAAACATTTCATATCAAATAAAAAGGACAGTCGCTTTACATACTCGCCATCCAGTCTTGCTTTTACTTCTATTTCCAATTCATCTCTTCCATTGATTTGTGCCCATCCTGTTAATCCCGGTCGTATATCATTCGCATGATATTTGTCTCTTTCTTCAATCAGATCATATTGGTTCCACAATGCCGGTCTTGGACCTATCACTGACATCTGGCCTGCCAGGATATTGATGATCTGCGGCAGTTCATCTAATGATGTCTTTCTCATGAACTTTCCTGCCTTCGTGATGTACTGCTCTGGATTCTCCAGCAGATGCGTCGGTGTATCCTTTGGTGTATCAATTGACATCGTTCTAAACTTCAATATGTTGAAATATGCTTTCTCTTTTCCTACCCTTTTCTGTTTGAATAGGATCGGACCTTTACTGTCAATCTTAATCCATATGCACAATATTAGAAACACTGGACTCAATACGATCAATCCTGTCAATGACAATAAAAAATCCAGTATTCTTTTCAGACAATTCCTATACATGACCTTCCCCTTTCTATAATATCCTTCCATCTTCTATAATGCTTTCTGCTTCTATCTCTTTGCCAAATGAAATGCTACAATTGCTTCCTATCTTTACATAATCTTTGACTTTTGCTGTTGCTCGTATCGTTGTGTTCGCATAGATCAGACATCCATCTCCAACGGTTGCATCATGATTGATCACACTGTTTGCACAGATGATACAGCTCTTTCCTATGCTTGTGCTATTCTCTATACAAACATAAGGAAAGATCACACTTCCTTTTCCTATCTTTGTGTGATTAGAAATAAAACTCAACGGATGGATCAGTGTCGCAATCTTAAATTGCTTTTCTGCTTCTTCCTGTAATTCTCTCCGATATCTGTTGTTTCCAATAGCAATGAACACTTCATCAAATTCTTTTCCTAAAAGCTTTAGGTCACTCATTCTTCCTATCACTTTTCTACCTAGGATGATTTCTCCCACATGCTCATCATCTAAAAAAGCAATTTCATCATATTTGTTCATTGCTTCCGCAATTTCAAGACAACATCTTCCATGTCCTCCGCATCCCAATATTAGAAGTTTCATGTTTCTACCCTTTCACCGTTTCAGGATGATACGTCGTTACCAACTGCTGTACCAGTTCTCTCATTTGATCAGTTTCTGCATATGCTGCTTCATATAATTTCTCTAACTGCAAGAACAACGCTTCCTCATCCATCTCTATTGGTTTCCCTATATGGATCAGTTTGTTTCCGGTCGTCTGCATCCCTTCCTCTTTCATCAGCATTTCTTCATATAATTTCTCACCTGGTCTCAATCCGGTATATTCAATCTTGATATCCACATCCGGCTCATAACCTGAAAGTCTGATTAAGTTTCTTGCCATATCTGCAATCTTTACCGGCTCTCCCATATCCAACACAAAGATCTCTCCACCCTTTGCATAGGCTCCTGCTTGTAACACTAGAGATACAGCTTCTGGTATCGTCATGAAGAATCGAATGATATCTGGATGGGTTACCGTAACTGGTCCACCTTGTTCAATTTGTTTTTTGAATAAAGGAATCACACTTCCATTTGATCCAAGCACATTTCCAAACCTTACCGCTACATAATCTGTCTTTGACTTCTTGTTGTAAGTCTGTACGATCATTTCACAGATTCGTTTGGTTGCGCCCATGATGTTCGTTGGATTTACTGCTTTATCAGTAGATATAAGAATAAACTTCTTAACTCCATATTGATCAGCTGCCTTCACCACATTCAATGTTCCAAACACATTGTTCTTGATTGCCTCATTTGGTGCATCCTCCATCAGTGGCACATGCTTGTGTGCTGCCGCATGATACACGATATCCGGATGATACTTCTTGAATAGATCGTTTATTTTCCCTTTATCTCTTACAGAGGCAATCATCGTTTCTAGTTTCAAATTTGGATAGTCATGTTTCAGCTCTAACTGGATGTCATATGCATTGTTTTCATAGATATCCACGATGATCAACTGTTTAGGATCATTTGCCACAATCTGTCTGCACAATTCACTTCCAATACTTCCTCCACCTCCGGTTATCATCACGACCTTATCTTTGACATAACCCATGATGTCATCCATATTCACCTTGATTGGTTCTCTTCCTAGAAGGTCTTGTATCTCTACATCTTTTAATTTTGTTATCGTGATATCCCCATTCACAAACTGATACATCCCTGGTAACTTCATCAGCTTACATTTTGTTTGTTTACAGATATTTAGCACTTCTGCCATTTCTTTTCTTGATACTGATGGCATCGCAATCAAAATCTCTTGTATTTCATATTTCTTTACTGCTTCTACGATTGCATCTCTTCCTCCCACAACTGGAATATCATGGATGCTTCGATTCCATTTTGTACTGTCATCATCAATGAAGCACTTTACTTCCTTGTACACATGACTGGAATGTAAGATCTCTTTCGCAAGCTTCTCTCCTGCATCGCCTGCGCCTATGATCATCGCATGACTTGCTTCCTTGCTTTTAGCTAAAGATTTACTTTTATAACTTCTCAAAAACCTGTATAAAAACCTTGATCCTCCTGTCATCGCTGTCAATAACAGAAAAAATATAAAGTAACTTGACTTTGGCATTGGATGATCTGTCAATACGCTTACTGCAATATTTAAAAGACTTACTCCGATGGATGCCACTACGATATTTTTCATTTCTGTTAACGAAGCAAATTCCCATAGACTTTTATACAGATGAAACAGATAAAACACCAAGATCCCACACATTATCACTGGAACAGCTGTTGCTCTCAATCCTTCCATATACTGTTGTGGTACTGTCCCATCAAATCGCAGGATCAATGAGACATAGCTCACTGCCGCAATTGAAAACACATCCCATAAGACCAATGCAATCATTCTGGGATGAAACAGTTTCTTTTTCATTCTCTTTCCCCTTTCCTCATTTCTAGAAAAAAAGATACAGCTCCCCCTACCCCATAGCATTGATGTGGCAGTTCCCTGTATCCTGTTCCCTTCCTCAAAGCGACTTTAGCGACTATTGATTCTTTGGATCATTCCTTTTCTCTGATTTCCAATCCTGCGACAACTTCCTTGTCCAAGACCTTTACATATAATTTTGCCAGACACTTATGTCTGTCTATCTTTCTGATATTGCTTTCCAGTCCTTGTAACGGACCTTCTTCGATCATCGTTACTTTGTTTATGATTTTCCCTTTTGACATCCTCAATGTGTATTCCTCATCCAGGATATCGTTCAGGAACTTGATTTCTTCTTCATGAAGCGCACTTGTGCCTTCTTCATCATATTTCAACAACTTTTTAAATCCCTTTAACTTCATGCGATATTCTTGAAACAATCGTTCGATGTACTCTTGTTCTTCCTCTGTTTTGATAAATAAATATCCTGGAAACATCGGCTTTCTTTGTATCTGATATTCTCCCTTGATCTTGTATCTTCGCTCCATCATTGGTACGAAAGATACTACATCTCCTTTGCGGTTGATCATGTCTCTTAGAAAGGTTTCTTTCCCTCCTTGAACATACATCACATACCAGTTCTTATTTCTCATTGCTGTAGTAATAGTTGTAGTAATGTTTTGCACTTGCTTCGGTCATCGTCATGACGGCTCCTAATACGTTGCATCCATTTCTCTGCAATTCGGTCAATGCTGTTTTCGCTTCGTTCTTATCAGTATCTTTCGCTGAAATAACGAATACTGTTCCATCACAGTTATGTGATACTGGGATCGCATCTGCCACTGCACTGATTGGTGGACAGTCTACGACGATAAAATCAAATCTTGTTCTCAGCTGTTCCATCAATTTCTTGAATTTCTCGCTGCTCAATAATTCACCAGGATTTGGTACTCTCACTCCGCTTGTCAAAAGGAACAATCTTCCATCACTCGTGTTGTCTTTGAACTTCTGAAAATAAGTATCCTCATTCACATCGAACGTATCAAAGTTTCTCATCAGATTGCTCAATCCCATCTTGTTCGATACCTTGAATATCTTGTGCTGTACCGGTTTTCTTAGGTCACAGTCAATCAATAGTACATTTGAATATTTTGCAACACTAACGGTTGCTAGATTACTTGCGACACTACTTTTTCCTTCTGATGGATTCGTACTTACCACGTTCACCACCTGGATGTTCTTCTCAAATGATGAGTATTCTATATTTGTTCTAAGCTGTCTGTAGATTTCTGTATAAGCAAACTGATTGCTCTTTACATTCTTCCTGCTGTCTGTCTTGGTTTGCTTCGGTGCTATCTTTACATCCATCCTATCTCCTCCATAATTTCTTGAAGATTGATTTCTTCTTCACTACTTCTATTTCTTCCATATCTTCATTCTTGATGATATGCTCTGGATTTCTCTTCATCAATATCTCTGCATTGCCTTCCCCATACGTATCACTCACATATCGATAAACATCGGACAGCATGCAAATCCTGTTTCCTGATGGTCGATGGGCATCACTTGCAATCAAATGCGCCATTGCGTTTTCCAGCAGTTTATGTGCATTCTTCTGTACTGTCGAGCCATGCATATCTAGGATGCTAGTTCGATTGATCTGGATCTTGCATCCCATATCGATCCATTCCTGTACTCTTTCTAGATCAATACCTTCATGAAAATATCGTTCTGCATGTGCAACAACAGGAATCAAATTTCTTACTGTCAATTCATACAGCATATCTTCTACTTCATCGTTATGGTCAATGTTCTTTCTTACATCAAACTCACACAACAGATAACAACTGTTTGCCAATGTGTTGTAATAACCACTGTCCAAAGCTTCGATATATTCATGATTCAAGAACAATTCACTGCCGGGATACACTTCTACACCATAAGGTTTCGCCAACATCCTTAGATTCTGAATACGCTCCTGCATTTCTTTCACACTATCTTGATCCAATTGTCCTGGAACAAAATGCGGTGTGGCGATCATTTTAGTGATACCATCCTTCTCCATCATCCGAAGCGCTGTTTCACTATCCTCCATGCTTTGAAATCCATCATCAATGTCCCACGCCATATGATTATGCGTATCTATGTATGACATCTCTTATTCCTCGTAGAACGGAATCTCCGCAAGTACAGGGATACCAAGGAAGCTCTCTGCCTCCTGTTTTGTTCTCAAACGTTTATCTAACAAGTACGTTAAGAACACATATCCACCGGAACACAACAAACCAAGAAGTGCTCCTATCAAGGTATTCATTTTCTTGCTTGGAGATACTGGTACCTCATCTACTTCCGGATCATTCAACACGGTCATGTTCTCAATCTTCAGCGTATCTTTTACTTCTTTGAAGAATATTTCTGTTGTAGCTTTGACTATCTGTTGAGATTTTGTTGGGTCATCGGTTGTTGCCTTAATGTCTATAATCTCTGTTTCTGTCTTGTTGGAAACACTGATTGCATTCTGTACTTCCTTC